>JBFHXN010000065.1:0-10024 GCA_041598955.1 Desulfuromonadales bacterium
ACCTCCAGCCCCCCCGCGGCGAAGGTCACCACGGCGCCTGCCCGGACGGTCAGGGTCGCGCCGGGCTCCACCCTCACGGACCCCGCCGGTGTCACCCTCCCCTCCCAGACCGTGTCGGAGGACAGGCTCTCTCCCCGGCCGGGGTTGGGGAACAGGAGCAGGGCGACGAGCAGTGCGAGGGGGGCGAAGGTCTTCACCAGACCTCCCGCACCACGATGGGACCGAGGGACCGGACCTCCCCCCGTGGGACCTCCGCCCGATGATCGGGACGTCCGTCGTAGGTGCCGACCCACTCCCCGGGCTCCAGGGGGCCGCCGAAGGTGCTGCGGGCCCCGACGTAATAGGTGCCGCCGTCGGCCAGGTGGAGGGAGAAGCGCCCGTCGGACCCCGTGGGGACGGAGATGAAACTCGGCTTGCCGACCATGCGGCTGTCGAGGTAGGCGAAAACGTAGACCCCGGCCACGGGACGCCCGTCGGCATCGACCGCCTCCCCGGTGAAGGCTGTGCCGGTGGGGGCGAACCGTCCGGCGTCGAGGCGGGCCTGGCGCTCCTGCGCCTCGACGGGGGCAAGGGGGAATGCTCCCAGAAGGCTCATCTCCCCCCGGGCGAGAGTCACGGGGTTTCCGGGGTAGACGCCGTTGAGGTCCCCGACGGAGGGTTCCCCCATCCGGGCCCCGTCGGAGCGCTTTCGGGCGGCCAGGAAGTACCGCCCCGCCGGCAGGTCGATCTGGAACTCCCCCCTCTCGTCGGCCTGCACCGCCTCGCCGTAGGAGGGGCCCATGAGCCCGGCTCCACCCTCGGTGTAGACGTAGATGAAGGCCCCGGCCACCGGCGCCCCCTGCCGGGTTACCCGTCCGCGCACCCCCGTCCCGGGATCGGGGACCAGGGCTCCGTCGCGCCCCATCTCCCGCAGGGAGAAGGGGGGGACCTTGCGCATGCCGCCGGTCACCTCCAGGGGGTTGGCGGGGCACTCGGCCATGAGCATGCGGCTGCCGGAGGCGGACTCCTGGCGCATCTTGCCGATGAGGAAGTAGCGCCCCGGCGGAAGCTCGACCCGGAAGCGGCCGGCCTCGTCGGTGACGGTGCCGGCGAAGGGGTTTGTGGAGCGGTCCTTCTCCCCCTTGAGGTAGATCTCCACCTCGGCCCCGGCCAGGGGGGCGTCCCGGAAGAGAAGGGTCCCTTCCAGCCCCGTCTCCCCCCGGGTACAGGCGGCCAGAAGCAGCAGGGCCGATATCGCAAGGATTCGAGGAAACATGGTCCGAGGCAACCCTTTCCGGGGTTTGTACGAAGTGCCCGGCATCACAAGGCCCGGGTCCGGTGCAGCAGCACCGGCAGCAGCGCGAGAAGGTAGACTGCCTCTCCGGCCAGCAGGGTGAAGGTGAAGCCGAAGTTCATGGCCAGCACCACCGCCAGCAGGGCCCCCAGGACCCCCGTGGCACCGTTCACCCCCCAGCTCCAGGGGACCGCGCCGCCGTCGCCGTGGAAGAGGCGCATCCCCAGGGGCAACGGCATGCCGAGCAGCAGTCCCAGGGGGGAGAGAAGCGCCACCGCCAGCAGGCAGCGCCCCGCCACCGGAGCCGCCATCCAGGGATCGAGCACGGCGGGAAGAGCGAAGACGTAGAAACTGGAGAGCAAGACGAGTGCCAAGAGGAGGGGGATCAGCCTCCGGCGCTCCTCCCCCGGGGCGACCCGGGCCGCGAGCAGGCTGCCGAAACCGGAGAAGACCAGCAGGGAGAAGAGGATCACCGCCAGGGAGTAGATGGGGTGGCCGAGAAAGAGGATGAAGCGCTTGAGCAGGCTCATCTCGATCAGCATGAAGCCGAGCCCCAGACAGGAGAAGTAGAGAAGCCGCCGGACGGTCCCGGGCTCCCGCAGGGCGGCCCGGCGCCAGAGCAGCAGCGGGGCGAACATGAAGAGAGCGACCAGGGCGGTCACCACCACCAGCAGGTTGCGCAGGATCAGGACGGCGCGGTCCTCGAAGTTGCTCTGCTCGGGGAAGGAGAAGAGGCGCAGGAAGTCGGCAGGCTTGTACATGTAGTAGAAAAAGGGGCGGTCGTCGGTCGTGGGACGGATGTCGAAGGGAAACTGCCGGTAGAAGGCCTCGCTCCCCCCCGAGGCGATGAGGTTCGAAAAATGCCCTCCCCCGTCCCTCCGGTCGGGGAGGTAGACCACCTCGAACTCCTTGGCGGCGGAGAGCTCCCGCAGCCGTGCGATCTCGGCGGCGCTGAAGGGGGAGCGCTTGAGCATGAAATTGGCGAGCCCCCGCTCCTTGATCACCGCCAGGTGTGCCCCGGGGTCGGCCACCCCTTCCTCCTTGAGCAGGGCGAGCCCCAGGGAGACCAGGCGCAGGGTCTCCCGCTCGAAGATGAAGCGGGCAATGGTCAGGATTCCGTCATCGTTGAGATGCTCCCAGTAATCCCGGAAGGCCTCGACGGTGTAAAGGTTGTTCTCCGAAAGGGTGAAGGCCCCCGCAGCCGGAGCCATGCGGCCGAAGACGGCCGAGGCCTGGATGAAGTCGAAGCGCTCCGGGGAGCGACGAATGAAGCTGCGCCCCTCGTCGACGGCGAGCTCCACCCGGGGATGGCGGTAGAGCTCGCCGGTGAAGGGGCCGAACTCCTCGTTGACGGCCCGCACGATCAGCCCGTCGACCTCCACCGCCACGACCCGCCGGGCGTCCATGGAGAGGGCCGCCAGCACGTCCTTTCCGCCGCCGGGGCCGATGACCAGGGCCGTGGGGGAGCTTTTGAGGTAGTAGGGAAGGGCGATGACGTTGTCCCGGAAGAAACCGAGGGTTCTCTCCCCCTCCCAGCGATAGAGGGTGGTGTAGCCCGTGTCGTCGACCACCATGCCGAGCTGGTCGGGGATGGGGCCCCGGTAGGTGCGCGAGAGTCCCCAGGTCTGGGCCATCTCCTGGCTCTGGCTGGGATAGACGGCAACCCGGGAGAAGGAGCTCCAGGCGCTCCAGAGGAGGTTGGGCTCGTAACGCCCCCGGGCGAAACGGATTTCGGCATACCCCCAGAGGAGGTTCCCCAACCCCGCCGCGGCCAGGATCAGGAGCATCCCCCAGAGCCCCCAGGGACGGCGGGAGCCCCCCGGCGGAGCCAGAAGGAGGGCCGAGAGGAGCCCCAGGGCGGCGATGGCCAGAAGGGCGGTCACTCCCCCCAGCACTTTGAGGGCGACGACGATGAGCAGGCACCCCGCCCCGGCTCCGAGCAGGTCCCAGAAGTAGAGGCGGTTGATGTCGGAGAGATGGCGGGAGAAGAGCAGGGTCAGGGTGAGGCCGCTGAAGAAGAAGGGGAGCGCCGTCACCAGGTAGAGAAGCCCGAGGACCAGCATCAGCTCGCCGGGGATCCCCCCGTCGTGGAACCCCTGCTGAAAGGGCTGGTAGAAGGGCTGGTGAAAGAAGGAGAGGACCTTGAATCCGAGCTGGGGCTCAAGGCGAAAGAGGACGAAGACGCCGAAGAAGAGCCCCACGGAGAGCCCGAAGAGGGTCCCGAACCGGGCGCAGAGGGTGGGAACCCGCTCCGGGGGGAACCACCCCGGGCGCAGGTAGACGGTCAGGGCGGCCACCCCCATGCCGAAGAGGGCCAGGGAGATGGCCATGGAGGCGAAATGGTACCACATCAGCACCGAGAAGATCCGGGTGAGGATCAGCTCGTACATCAGGGTGGCCAGGCAGAGCAGGAAAACCCCGCCGTAGGTGCGCCCCGTGGGCGAAGGGATGTTCATGGGCGGGCCTCGGCCGGGGCCTCGATCAGATCGAGGGCATAGAGTCGGGCGTCGCGGGAGCCGAAGAGCAGGCGCCCGTCGACCAGAAGGGGGGTGGACTGGATGGGGCCCTCGGCGGAGAAGGCGGCGAGACGGTCGCCGCTCTCGGCTCCGATCACCTGCAGGGTTCCCCCGTTGTCCCCGACGAAGAGCCGCCCCTCGAACGCCAGGGGTGTGGCGTAGGAGGGTCCGGACAGGGGAACCCGCCAGACCGTTTCGCCGCTGGCCGCATCGAGTTTCCAGAGACCGCCGCCTGCCGTTGCGAGAAAAAGGGCCCCCTCGGCATGGACGGGGGCGCCGTAGAAGCAGGGCTCGGAAAGCTCCCGCTTCCAGCGCAATCCCCCCTGGCGGTCGAAGGCATGGAGGGTGCCCGCGCGGCTGACCACCACGGGCCCCTCAGGGGTGACGACGGGCGAAGAGAGGGCGGGGGCATCCAGCCCTCTCTTCCAGAGCAGACCCCCCTGCGGGTCGAGGGCCGAGAGGCTCCCCTCCCCCGCGCTCAGATAGATCCTCTCTCCATCGACGACGGGAGCGGCCCTCAGGGGGGGCTCGCCGGCATGGCTCCAGAGCAGGGCGCCGCTTTTGGCGTCGAGGGCGTAGAGGGTACCGTTCCAGGCCGGGACGAGCAGCGCCCGGCCCAGCCTCAGAAGCCCCCCCTGCCGGTGGTCGTCGGCCGGAGAGGCCGGATAGGTGAAGCGCCAGAGGAGCTCTCCCCCCTCCAGGGAGAGGGCCAGCACCTCCCGCCCCCAGGTCTGGAGGTAGAGGACCTCCCCGTCGAGGGCCGGTGAAGAGTCGGCCACCTCCCCGAGGGGGGCCCTCCAGAGGAGCCTCCCGGAGCGGTCGAGGGCGTAGAGATTGCCGTCCCAGCTGGGAAGATAGAGGGCTCGGCCCTCTCCCGTCACCGGGGCGTCGAGGAAACCGCCGGCGGCGAAGCGCCAGGCCTCGGTCAGGGCCGCCCTGTCGCGGGGGCCCGTCTCCGGAACCCAGGCGGAGGCCGGTCGAGTGCGCACCACCCCGATGCCGGGGTCGGCCCGACGGTCGTGGATGGTGGAGGCCACCGCCGCAGGGTCGGCGCTCCCCCACCAGTTGTCCCGAAGGGGCACTTCGCCGGTGAAGAAGTCCCCCAGGCGGACGTTGTCGCCGTTCTGGTAGAGGTTGTTATGGCGGATATCCGACTCCCGGTCGGTCTCGAAGATGAAAATTCCCGACCCGTTGCGGCGGATGATGTTACGGCTCACCTCCACCGCCGAGTTGCGGAAGTTGATCCCCTTGCCGGTGTTCTCCTCGATCAGGCAGTTGCGGATGGCGAAGGTGGCCTGGCCGAGGCGGGAGCCGTCAATGTTCCCCCGGATGACGCAGTCCTCCATCACCCCCCGGGTGAAATGGGCGTGCAGGGTGTGGGCCGAGTCGCTGATCTCGCACCAGCGCAGGTGGACCTCCCGGGAGAAGTCGACCCGCAGCTCCAGCCAGTCGCCGGGACGGGGATCGGCGGCGGCGCTGCGGAAGCGGATCGGGGCGGTCCGGGTGCCGACGGCCCGCAGCGTCCCCTCGACGATGAGGGTGCCGTCGCCGAGGCCGTCCTGGTCGAGGTCCTTGCGCAGGAACAGGACCTCGGTCCCCGGCAGGATGGTCAGGGTCGCTCCCTTGAAGACCTTCACCGAACCGTCGATCACGACCCGCCCCTGCCAGGTGGCGTCCCGGTGGATTTCGGCGGCGGAAAGATCCCCGGGGGCCTTCGTCTGAAGGCCGGCGCATCCGGCGGCGAGGAGCAAAATGGGGAGACGAAGCCTCGGACTCACCACATCTCCTCCACCACCAGGTTGATCCCTTCAAGGGCGGCGCCGGTTTCCACCTCCAGGCCATGATCGGGGGTGACATCATAGGTTCCGTAGAGATCCCCGGGCCCCGGGGCTCCGCCGAGGGTGTCGCGGGCCGCCAGGTAGTAGGTTCCCCCCTGGGGAAAGGAGAGGACATAGGCGCCGTCGGGCCCCGTCGCCTGGGAGACGAAGAGGGGGCGGTTGAGCATCTGGGGGTCGTCGTAGAGAAGGACCCGCAGCCCCTCCACCGGGCCGCCGGAGGAGTCGAGAACCTTCCCGCGGATACTGGTGGCGCCGAAGAGTTCGCCGGCGAGACTTTCCACCTTGTCGGGAACCTCGAGCAGGGGGATGGCCACCCGCGCCACCCCTCCCTCGGAGACTGTCACCGGGTTCTCCGGGTAATACCCCGTGAAGTCGCCGGCCCTCAGGGGGCCCGTGGTCCCCACCCCCCGGCGCTGGCGGGCCAGCAGGTAATAGGTCCCCGCCGGCAGGGCCGCCTCGAAAAAACCGTCGGGGCCCGTGGGGCCCGCCATGACGTAGCCCATCCCCTTGAGACCGCTCGAGAGATCGGTGTAGATGAAGACCACGGCCCCGGCCAGGGGCTGTCCCTCCTTGAGCACCCGCCCGGCCACCCCCGTCTCCACGAAGGGATCGAGGGAACCGGGCTCGGCGGGTTCCACCAGGCCGAGATTCATCTCCGGAAGTCCCGCCGCGGGAACGGACACGGGGTTGCGCCCGTAATAGGCGAAAAGCCCCTCCCCCCGGGCCAGGAAATAGTATTCGCCTGGGGGCAGGGAGAGCTCGAAATGGCCATCGGGACCGGTGGGGGCGGACAGGTGAGGCGCCGCACCCGAGAGGTGGAGCGCCGTCGCGGGATAAGCCTCCACCCGGACCCCCGTCGCCGGCTGGCGGTCCACGGTGGCCTTGCCGGCCACGACGGCCGCCGGACGAAGGGCCGGAGCGACGGCGCAGGAGGCCAGGAGGGGCAGAAGCATCAGAATGGGGAGAAGGAGCGATCGTTTCATGGCGTTATCTTTCCAGCAGGTTTCGTTCCAACTTGTGACGGTCCGATAAAATCCCGAGGCCCTGAACCTGGAAGGGATGGAAGCCCCCCCGGCGACCTTCAAAAACGAAGAGGGCTGCTCCGGGGGGAACAGCCCTCTTTCCTGTACCGACCGGTCCGGGAAGGACCGCTTATTTCACGGTGCGTGCGGGCTCCACGACGGCCAGGGTCTGGCCCGCCTTGACGCCCGCCACCTTGACCTCGATGCCGCTCGGAAAGACCACCCGCAGGTCGTAGGCCTTGCCGGCGTCGAGACCGAAATGGAGGACGGCCGGCTCCTGGGCACAGAAGCCGTTGGAGGAGCGCAGTTCGCGCATGGCCAGGAGCTTGCTCTGGCCGGCGGCGAAGACCTTGACCTTGGCGCCGAAGGCATCGCGGTTGGAGACGGTGCCGGTCAGCTTGACCTTGAGCCAGTTCCGGTCGTTCTGCTTGTTCTCGTAGAGCTTGTTGGGTGCGCCCCAGTTGACCACGTAGAGGTCGAGGTCGCCGTCGTTGTCGATGTCGGCGAAGGCGGTCCCCTTGGTGCGGACCGTTTCGCACTTGAGCTGGGGCTGGCTGTCGGCGACGTTGACGAAGCTCCCCTTGCCGTCGTTGAGATAGAGCTGGTTGGCGAGCTTGCAGTCCCCCTCGTAGAGGTCGAGGTCGCCGTCATGGTCGATGTCGCCGAAGGTGGGACCCTTGCCCCACCCTTCGTGGTCGGTCTTGATCTGGGCCGAGACGTCGGCGAACTTGCCGCTGCCGTCGTTCAGAAAGAGCTTGTTGGCGCCGACGTAGTTGGAGACGAAAAGGTCGAGGTCGCCGTCGTTGTCGATGTCGGCGAAGGCCGCGCCGAGGCCCCAGTTGGGGTCATCCACGCCGGAGGCCTTGGAGGCCTCGGTGAAGGTGCCGTTGCGGTTGTTGAGGTAGAGCCTGTTGGGCTCGCCCACGGGATAGCGGCCGTTGACCACGTAAAGGTCGGCGTAGTTGTCGCCGTTGACGTCGGCCCAGACCCCCATCCAGCTCCAGGAGGGATCCCCCACCCCGGCGCGGTCGGTCACGTCGGAAAAGGTGCCGTCGCCGTTGTTGCGGAAGAGCACGTTCTTGGCCCCCACGCCGTAGTTGGCGCAATAGATGTCGAGCTTGCCGTCGTTGTCGAAGTCGACGAAGGAGGCCGAGTAGGTGAAGGCCTTGATGCCGACCCCGGCCTTGGCGGTGACGTCGACGAAAGTGCCGTCGCAGTTCCCCTTGAAGAGGCGGTTCGCCTCGATCTCGTACTGGCCGCCGGTGGCGAGATAGAGGTCGGCGCAGCCGTCGTTGTCATAGTCGCCGAAGACGCTCCCCATGGTGAAGCCGGGATGGTCGATGCCGGCGCCGGCCTGGGTGGTCACATCGGAGTAGACTCCGTTGCCGTTGTTGAGATAGAGCTTATTGGCTCCGCCTTTGTTGGAGATGTAGATATCGACCAGGCCGTCGTTGTTGATGTCGGCGAAGGCCACCCCCTTGCCGAGGCCGTCGTCGGCGACCCCGGCCTGGACCGAAATGTCGGTGAACTCCAGGGCCAGGGCGAGGTTGCCCGCCAGAAGAAGGGCGGTCATCACCATCATCGATCCCCAAATCGCTCTACTCATGGTTCCTCTCCTTTTAACGGAAACTTCGAGCCGAATTCAGCAAAATAACGGAATTTCTCGCCCCCGAAAAGCGGACGACCGGGAGCCTGCAACACTGTCTACTTATAACCCCGACCCCGGGAAAGTCAAACCCCAGGGAGTCCGGGCTCCGGGAGATCCCGCGAGGCATGCCCTCGCAGGAACCCTTCGGGCGTTTTAATCTGCAAAAAACAGGCCCACCGAAAGCCGGAGCACCACTCTGGCAGAAAGCCGTCAGCCTCCACGGCCCCCATCGACGGAACTCTATCATCCCAGGAGCTGATAGGCCCACCCGAGGAGGATGGCCCCGGTCAGGCTGACCGACAGGTAGGTGACGACCACCCGCTTGCGGAAGACCCCGAAGAGAGCGATGATCGCCGGCAGGCTGGAGACGGGCCCGGCCATGAAAAGGGTCAGGGCCGCCCCCGGGTCCATCCCCCGGTCGAGCAGTCCGGCGAGGATGGGGATCATCGGAATCTGGTTGGTGGGAAGGGGGAGCCCCACCAGGGCCGCCAACAGAACCGAGAGCAGGGTCGGGCTGCCCGCCAGGGCGGTGATCCACCCCATGGGAACGAGGGTCACCAGCAGGGCCTCGAGGACGATGGCCAGCAGCAGGTACTTGCCGACGAAGATGCCGGCGTCGAGGGTCCGGTCGAAGATGAAGCGCAGCCGGCTCGCCCGCGGGGTCACGGCCATGGTGCGGATGGAAATATCGTTGGCGCAGGCGACCTCGTAGGCCGGCGCCAGGCTGCCGTCTTCCCGGTAGACAGGGCGCAGGCGCACGAGATTCCCGGCGAGAAACCCCTGGCGGACCAGCAGATGGGTGACCAGGCCCGCCCCGGTGCCGAGCAGGGCGGCGCCGATCACCTTGAGCAGCGCCCACTCGGGCCCCAGCCCCCGCCAGGTCAGAAGCAGGGCGTCGGGCCCCATGATGGGGGAGGTGACCAGCAGGGCGATCAGGGGGGGGAGCGGGGTGCCGAGCAGGGCGAGGGAGATGATGATGGGCAAAATGCCGCAGGCGCACAGGGGGGAGACCATCCCCACCCCCACGGCGAGCAGGATGCCGGGGATTCCGGCCCGCTGCACCGAGTCGCGGATGCGCAGATCGAGGCGGTACCCCTTGATGATCCCCACCAGCAGGATGGAGAGGAGAAAGAACCACCACATCCGGCCGATCTCTTCGAGGATCACCCCGAGAATCCGCATCAGAACCGGCTCAGTCATGTCTCTTCTCCTCCGCCCGGACAGGGGGCCCCGTCGTCACCAGGTCGGCTTCGGGGGCTTCCCAGAGAATGGGCAAAAGCCGGTCGAGGGCCTGCTCCTTCCGGGTTTCCCGCTCGACCCTTTCGCTCTCGAGCAGACTCTCCCACCCCTCGTCCAGACGCAGACAGAGGGTGCGATAGGTTCCGGCGAGTTCCAGAGCCCGGGCTGTCAGCTCCGCTTCGACCCCCAGCCCTCCCCTTTCGAGCCGCAGGGCATGTCGCCCCTCCCCCGTCACCCGCAATGAGCCCTCCGCCTCGATGCAGCCGGTCACCTCGCCGATCCCGTCGAGGGCACAGGTCCGGGCATGGTAGGTCGCAACAAGCGGTCCTTCCCCTTCCCCCAGGACCCCGAGGGCCGCCAGGGCAAGCCGGCCACCGAGGGTGCTCATGGGGCAGCGGTGGCCGTGCCGGGCATAGATGCGGTCGAAGAGGTTGGGGGGGGAGGTCATAGTCATTGTCCTGCCACAGAGGCACGGAGACACGGAGGAA
>JBFHXN010000066.1:0-9990 GCA_041598955.1 Desulfuromonadales bacterium
CCAGCCGCAGCGAACCACCCGCTGACGTTACGTTTTCGCAGCGGAGCTGTCAACTGGACTTGCTCCAGCAGAACCAACACTGGGTCCCGGCCCCGGGGCCCCGGGCGGGCCTGCGGTCCCAAAACATCGCCTGGAATCATCGGGCAGTGCCCATCCCCTGGAGCGCTGCCCGCTATCCGATATACTCAGAGCCTGACGGCAGTCGGTGCGGATACCACCCGACCGGCTTTTCAACCCCCCGCTGCTGGTGGTCGGGCAGACCGCCGGAGGAGCCACGAAAGGAGGAGGTATGAAGGAACTCGTTTGGGAGAAGGAGTGCCGCCGGGGGAGCCGCGGCAAGGATGTACGCCGGGTTCAGGAGTGGCTTTCCCTCAGCGGCTTCGGCATCGTCCCCGACGGGGATTACGGAGCGGCCACCGAATTCGCCGTTCGCCAGTTCCAGAGTGCCCGGGGGATCACCGTCGACGGGGTGGTCGGGGAGCAGACTTTCGGCAGGCTCACGGCTCCCATGGCCGCGGCCCTGGAGAGCCTCCCCCCGTCGGGGAATCTGGGGGAGATGGTCGTCTCCTACGCGCGGCACCACCTGAAGCAGGGCCCCCGGGAGATCGGCGGGCAGAACCGGGGCCCCTGGGTGAGGCTTTACATGAAAGGGCACGAGGGGGCCGAGTGGCCCTGGTGCGCCGGGTTTGCCTGCTTCGTCCTGGAGCAGGCCTGCAAGACCCTGCAGGCACCCCTCCCGATCCGCCCCTCCTTCTCCTGTGACTCCCTGGCGGCGAGCGCCAAGGAGCGGGGGCTTTTCCAGGCCGGGAGAAACCTCGACCCCGCAGACCTCAAGCCCGGCATGTTCTTTTTGAGCCGCCGCACCGCCACCGACTGGACCCATGTCGGGATCGTGGTCGAACCCGGAGGGGAGGTCTTCTCCAGCATCGAGGGGAATACCAACGACGAAGGCTCCCGGGAGGGGTACGAGGTCTGTCTGAGGGTCCGGGGAGTGAAGGGGATGGACTTCATCGGGATTTGACCGCACCCTTCGGGGCGGCCTTTTCCTTTGCAAATCCCCCCTGAATATTGTCTAATCTGGTTCGTTTCCCCTTGCCCCCAGCTCTCTGCTTTTCCCACCGGGAGGGAACCATGTCGACCCGCCTGCGCCTTCTCTTCGTCCCGCTTCTCCTCTGCTGTGCCGCTTTTTCCGCCTCGGGTGCCCCCCTTCGCCCCGAGCAGGCCCCCGAGCCCCTTCGCCCCTGGGTCTCCTGGGTGCTGCACGGGGTGGAGGAGGCGGCCTGCCCGACTCTTTACGACAACGGTGCCGCCCATCGCTGCGCCTGGCCGACGGCTCTGGAACTCGACCTGCGGGAGGACGGGGGGGGCTTCACCCAGCAGTGGCAGCTCTTCGCCGAAGGGTGGATCGTCCTTCCCGGAGACGGGCGGCACTGGCCGCAGGAGGTGTCGGTGAACGGGCGCCCCGCGGCGGTGGCCGAGCGGGGGGGGCGGCCCGGCGTCCTGCTTCCCGTCGGCCGGCACCGCATCGCGGGCCGCTTCCTCTGGAGCGCCCTTCCCGAATCTTTGTCGGTGCCGTCCGAGACGGGGATCGTCTCCCTGACCCTCGCGGGCCGCTCCCTTCCCTTCCCCGATCTCGACCCGGAGGGGAGGCTCTGGCTCAAGGGACGCGCCGGCAAGGCCGCCTCGGCCGAGGCGCGCCTGGAGATCCAGGTCTTCCGGCGGCTCGTCGACGACATCCCCTTCCAGCTTCTGACCCGCCTGGAGATGGAGGTTTCCGGCCCCCCGCGGGAAGTGCTCCTCGGCCGGGCCCTTCCGGAGGGGTTTCTCCCCCTCTCCCTCTCGGGCCCCCTGCCGGCGCGGCTCGAGCCCGACGGGCGGCTTCGGCTCCAGGTGCGCCCCGGGCGCTGGAGCGTCGAGGTGCGCGGACGCCACCAGGGCCCCCTTGAGGGACTCACCCTGGCCGATCCCGGCCGGCCCTGGGCTTCCGAGGAGATCTGGGTGTTCGAGGCCCGCAACCACCTGCGGCTGGTGAGCCCCGAGGGGCTCACGGCCATCGATCCCCAGCAGACGGGGATCCCGTCGTCCTGGAGGGCTCTGCCGACCTTCAGGGTGCTGCCGGGGGAGACCCTCAGTCTGGTGGAGAAGCGCCGGGGGGATCCCGATCCCGGCCCCGACCAGCTGAGCCTCGAGAGGACCCTCTGGCTCGACTTCGACGGCCGGGGCTACACGGTGCAGGACCGCATCGGCGGGTCGATGACCCGGGGATGGCGCCTCGAGCTGGCTCCTCCGGGAGAACTCGGCCGGGCCTCCGTCGACGGGGAGGACCGCTTCATCACACGGCACGGCGCGGATGGGGGGGCCGGGGTCGAGGTGCGCCGGGGGCGCATCGATCTGCTGGCCGACAGCCGTCTCGAGGAGGCGCGCTCCCTTTTGCCGGCGGTGGGGTGGGACCATGACTTCCGCTCGGTGAGCGCCCTGCTCCACCTTCCCCCGGGGTGGCTGCTGGTCGATCTCTCCGGTGCCGACCGGGTGAGCGCCACCTGGGTCAAACGCTGGAGCCTGCTCGACCTCTTTCTGGTTCTGATCGTGGCCCTGGCCACGGGTCGCCTCTGGGGATGGCCCTGGGGGGCGGTGGCCCTGGCGGGGGTAGGTCTTGCCTACCACGAGGGGGGGGCGCCCCAATGGGTCTGGCTCCATCTGCTGGCGGCAGCGGCCCTGCTGAAGGTTCTTCCCGCCGGGCGGGCCAGGAGTCTTGTGGGTCTCTACCGGTACGGGGCCCTGCTGGTCTTGGCCCTCGTTCTTCTTCCCTTTGCGGTGAGCCAGGTCCGCACGGGGCTCTACCCCCAGCTGGAACGGCCCTGGCAGATGATCGGCGAGGGGGATGTCGCCTCCCGCTCCAGGCTCGTCCCCGCCGCCCCGGCCCCGGAGCCCGAAATGGCCGATTTCGCGGAAACCCTCGAACTGCGGGCCGAGGAGGCACCTCGGAAAAGGATGATCCCCGAGTCGAAGCCCTCCGGGGTTCCCGCCTCCCGGCCCGCTCCCCCCCTTGCCATCAAGGAGCTGCAGCGGATCGATCCCGGCGCCACCATCCAGACCGGACCCGGACTCCCCCAGTGGAGTTGGCAGCGGGTGGAGCTGGGGTGGAACGGCCCGGTGACCCGGGGGCAGCAGCTGCGCCTCATCCTCCTCCCCCCGGCCGGGAATCTGATCCTCTCCCTGCTGCGGGTCGCCCTGCTCTTCGCCCTGGTCTGGCCTTTCCTGCAGCTCGGCGGAGGGGGCGCGACCTGGCGCGGTCTGCTCCGGCGTCTCCCCGGACGATCCGCCGCCCCCCTGGTTCTTCTGGTCCTTCTGGCCGCCGGCGGGGAGGCCCGGGCCGACTTCCCTCCGCCGGAGCTCCTCGGGGAGCTTCGGCAGCGGCTCCTCGAGCCCGCCGAGTGCTTCCCCGCCTGCGCCTCGAGCCCCCGGCTGCTCGTCGAGACGAGCGCCCGGGAGCTGCGGCTGAGAATGGAGGTTCACGCCCTCGCCCCGGTGGCGGTCCCCCTCCCGGGGCAGGCCCGGCAGTGGCTCCCCTCCCGCGTCCTTCTGGACGGGGCCCCGGCCCGGGGGCTTTTTCGCGATCCGGCCGGGCAGTTCTGGATCGAACTCCCCGCCGGGGTGCACCAGGTCGTGCTCGAGGGAAGGCTCCCCGAGGATGAGACGGTTCTGCTCCCTCTTCCCCTGCGCCCCCGCCGGGTCGAGACCCGGGGCGGGGGATGGAAGCTCGATGGGATCGGGGAGAACGGCGTCCCCGACGGGCAGCTCCAGCTCCAGAGGCTCGAACCCCGGGCCCGGGCGGAGACCCCGGGGCTGGCCTCCGCGGCCCTTCCCCCCTTCGTCCAGGTCGAAAGGACCCTCCGACTGGGGCTCACCTGGGAGGTCTTCACCCGGGTGGTGCGCCTCTCCCCGCCGGGCCAACCCGTCTCCCTGGCCATCCCCCTGCTCGAGGGGGAGGCGCCGACCAGCGAGGGGGTGCGGGTCGAGAAGGGGAGGGCGATGGTCAGCCTCCCCGCCGGGGGGATGGAATTCTCCTGGGGGGCGACCCTGAGCCAGCAGGCCCCCCTGAACCTCAAGGCCCCGGAGGGCTCGGACTGGACGGAGGTCTGGCGGCTCGATGTCAGCCCCATCTGGCACACGGAGCTGCAGGGGATCCCGGTGGTTCACCATCAGGACCCCTCCGGAAACTGGCTTCCCGAGTGGCGCCCCTGGCCGGGGGAGAGCGTCGTTCTCCAGATTTCCCGCCCCGAGGGGGTGCCCGGGCGGACCCTGACCGTGGACGCCTCCCGGCTCACCTCCGCCCCCGGGGAGCGGGCCACCGACCTTCGGCTCGAGCTTCAGCTGCGCAGCAGCCGGGGAGGGCAGCATCCGCTGAGCCTCCCCGAGGGGGCCGAGCTCCAGGGGGTGACCATCGACGGGGCCGCCCAGCCGATCCGGCAGGAGGGGAGGCTCCTGACCCTCCCCCTGGTTCCGGGGAGCCAGCGCTTCGAAATCTCCTGGCGCCAGCCCGACGGGGCGGGGGCGCTGCTCTCCACCCCGGCCATCGATCTGGGCACCGAAAGCGTGAACGCCCGGATCGACCTGAAGGTCCCCGGCAACCGCTGGGTGCTGCTGACCGGAGGGCCAGCCATGGGCCCCGCCGTCCTCTTCTGGGGGGTGGCCCTGGTGATCCTGCTCGTCTCCTTCGGCCTGGGGCGTGTCGAGATGACCCCCCTGCGAACCCGCCACTGGCTCCTTCTGGGGCTGGGGCTCTCCCAGGGAACGGTCCTCACGACCCTGATCGTGGTCGGCTGGCTGCTGGCCCTGGGGTGGCGGCGGCGCCTTTCGGCCGAAACCCGCCCGGAGCTCTTCAACCTGGCCCAGGTCGGCCTGGGGGTGCTGACCCTCCTCGCCCTGCTTTCCCTCTTCTACGCCGTGCAGCAGGGGCTCCTCGGGACCCCCGAGATGCAGATCGTCGGCAACGGCTCCCACAGCGGCCTGCTGCGCTGGTACCAGGACCGGGCCTCCGGGGTTCTTCCGTCGGGGTGGGCCCTGACGGTGCCGATGATGGTCTACCGGCTGCTGATGCTCGCCTGGGCCCTCTGGCTCGCCACCGCCCTTCTGCGCTGGCTGCGCTGGGGGTGGACGGCCTTTTCCTGTACGGGGCTCTGGCGCTCGGGGATGGTCCGGCCTTTTCCCTGGTCCCGCCGCAAGGGGCAGGCGCCGCCGGGCAAATGACGAACCTATGATCAGAACAAAGGCGGGCCACGAAGACACCAAGGCACCAAGGTAAATTCCGAGAAATCTTCTGAGTCACGGTACGAGTCACCAAGTTGGTTTGAGTACAGAGCTCCTCTTGGCGTCTTGGTGCCTTGGTGGCAAAGCGAACCTTTTTTGGTGGGGGTATGGGTGCTTAAATAGATTCCCCCCGGGAACCTTCCGTCACTGGCGGGAGGTTGACACTTCCGTCGGATTCGGAGTATCTAAGAGAAGCTTTTCCCGTCTTCGGAAAGGGACCCCCCTTGCGCACCCCCCATTCGCCGCGTGTTACCGGCCGCCTCCGCTCCCTGCCCCGGGGGGAGGCGGCCCGTTTTGACCCTCCTGCCCAGATCGCGAGCCCAGCCTTATGAGTCTGAAGAGATTCTTCCGTTCCAGGGGAATTCTCTCTCTGGCTTTGACCCTGGCCGTCCTGGCCGGCTCCCTGTTCGAGATCTCCCTCTTCGTTGTTCCCGAGGGGCGCCTGCTCGAACTGGCGGGGCGGCTCCGTCCGGCCGCCCAGGAGACTCCGGTGGTGCTGGTGGCCATCGACGAGCAGAGCCTGGCCGACCTCGGCGACTGGCCCTGGCCCCGCGGGGAAGTGGCCGGGCTGATCGAGGGGCTCTCCCAGGGGGGAGCTCGGGCCATCGGGCTCTGCCTCCCCCTCCCCGAGCCGGAGAGGAGCCCCGGGCTCGAGGCCCTCTCCGAACTCCGCCGCCAGTTTGCGGAGGAGCCCTCCCTGCGGGGGACCTCCGCCCTCGGCATCGTCGACGGAGCGCTGGCCCGGGCGGCCCGGGGGCTCGACGGCGATGTCCGTCTGGCCGGGGCCCTCGAGAAGGCCGCAAACGTCATCCTGCCGCTGCGGATTGAGCCGGCCGAGGCCGGGGAGCCGCCGGCAGAGGTCTCCTCCGAAGTCGCCCGGCACCTCAGTCCCCTCGAGCGTCCCACCCTCGACTGGCGGCAGGCCCTGCTCAAGTTCCAGAACCCCCTGACGGCCCTGGATCCTCTTCCCGCCGCCGCCGGGGTGACGCCTCCCCTCTCCGGGCTGACCGCAAAAGCCCGGGGTCTCGGCCACTTCGGCTACCGGGCGGAGCCCGGGGGGGGCGTCCTGGCGGAGCCCCTGCTGGTGCGCACCGCCGAGGGGGCTCTTCCCTCCCTCTCCCTGAGAACGGCCCTTCTTTTCACCGGGACCTCCCCCTCCCGGCTCGCCTTCCGGGACGGCGAGGAGGGCTTCACCGGCCTCGTGGTCAAGGGGCTGAAAATCCCCACCGACCGCCGGATGGAGATGCTCATCGACTTCGACCGCCATGAGAGCTCCTTCGAGCGCTACTCCTTTTCCCGAGTCGCGGCCGGGGAGGCTCCCGCCGACGCCTTCCGGGGCAAGGCCGTGCTGGTGGGGGTGACGGCCCCCGGCCTCGCCCCCGTCCATCCGACCCCCCTGGGGCCCAAGACCCCGGAGGCGGAGATCGCCGCCCAGTCCCTGGCCGACATCCTCGGCCAGAGCCATCTCTCCCGACCCGGGTGGGCACCCCTGCTCGAGGGGGTGGTGATCCTCTATTTCGGCTTTTTTCTGCTGCTGGTCGTCCCCCGGGTCCAGCCCCGGGTCGCCGTGCTGATCCTCGGGGTCTTTCTGCTCTCCTGGTACGGCGTCGCGGCGGCCCTGCTGGCGACCCAGGGGTGGTGGTTCCACCTGCTTCCCCCCACTTTGCTCACCCTTCTCGGCCTGCTGATCCACCTGCTTTTCCGCTACACGGGCGGGCGGCAGCAGGAGAGCGCCGAACTGAACAAAATGCTCGGGCTCTCCTTCCAGAGCCAGGGGATGCTCGACCTGGCCCTCGACAAGTTCATGCAGTGCCCCGTGGAGGATCTCTCGGTGCGGGAACACCTCTACAACCTCGCCCTCGATTTCGAACGGAAGAGGATGTTCAGCAAGGCCCTCTCGGTCTACACCCACATCCGCAAGGCGGGGCGGTTCAAGGACGTCACCGCCCGGGTGGAGAGGCTCAAGACCGAAGGGGGGGCGATGCTCTTCTCCAGCGGCGCCTCCTCCCGGCGCGACGCCACCGTCATGCTGGAGAACGCCGTCACCCGGCCGACCCTCGGGCGCTACGAGATCGTCCGGGAGCTGGGGCAGGGGGCCATGGGGACCGTCTACCTGGGGCGGGATCCCAAGATCAACCGGGAGGTGGCGATCAAGACCCTGCACTACCAGGGGGTCGAGGAGGATCAGCTCGCCGAGGTGAAAAAGCGCTTCTTCCGGGAGGCCGAAGCGGCCGGGCGGCTCAACCACCCCAACATCGTCACCATCTACGACGCCGGGGAGGAGCACGACATGGCCTTTCTCGCCATGGAGCTTCTCAGCGGCCAGGACCTCTCGGCCTTCGCCCGCAAGGGGGCGCTGCTCCCCGTCGCCACGGTGCTCGAGATCCTCGCCTCCGTGGCCGAAGCCCTCGACTATGCCCACAAGAACGGCGTGGTCCACCGCGACATCAAGCCGGCCAACATCATGCGCCTCGACGACGGGCAGGTGAAGGTGGCCGACTTCGGCATCGCCCGGGTCATGGCCGCCTCCCAGACCCAGACGGGGGTGGTGCTGGGGACCCCCAACTACATGTCCCCCGAGCAGGTGGCGGGCAAGAAGGTCGATGGCCGCTCCGACCTCTTCTCCCTGGGGGCCGTCATGTACGAGCTTCTGAGCGGGGAGAAGCCCTTCAAGGGGGAGAGCCTCGCTTCGCTGATGTTCAACATCGCCAACGCCTCCTACGACCCCCTCTCCATGGGGCGGCGCAAGGCTCCCAAGTGCTGCCTGGAGATTCTCGACAAGCTGCTGGCCAAGTCCCCCGGCCGGCGTTTCAAAACCGCGGGCGAAGCGGCCGAGATGCTGCGCAAATGCCTGAAGAAGGTAGGGTGAACCCGATGTTTCTGCTGGTGGCCGGAAAGACAGACCCGGGCAAGTGCCGGGCCAACAACGAGGACAGCTTCTCCCTGGTCCGCGACCTCTCCCTCTTCCTGGTGGCCGACGGCATGGGGGGGCATGCCGCCGGAGAAGTGGCGAGCCGCATGGCCGTCGACGTCATCACCGACCACCAGAGGCGGGGGCTCTCGGGGCGCGAGCCCCTTCAGGGGCGCTACCGGGAGGATTTCGCCAACGGGACCAACCGCCTCGCCTCGGGCATCCGGGTGGCCAACCATGCCATCTTCCAGGCCTCCCTCGACAACCCGGCCTGGCACGGCATGGGGACGACCCTGGCCGCCGTCTGCTGCACCGGCGACCGGGCGGGGATCGCCCACGTCGGCGACAGCCGGGTCTACCTGATCCGGCAGGGGGAGATCCGGCAGCTGACCGAGGACCACTCCCTGGTTTCCGAACAGGTGCGCGAGGGGCTGCTCACCCCCGAGGAGGCCGCCCGGTCCACCCTCCAGAACGTGGTCACCCGGGCCCTCGGGCAGAAGGAGATGGTCGAGGTCAGTCTGCAGGAGATCGACCTGCGCTCCGGCGACCGGCTGCTGGTCTGCAGCGACGGGCTGAGCGAAATGGTCCCCGACGGGGCCCTGCTCGCCGTGGCCGGGGGAACCAAGAGCCCTTCCCTGGCCTGCCGCCGCCTGGTCGATCTGGCCAACCAGCAGGGGGGCAAGGACAACATCACCGTGGTGATCATCGACTCTGTCGGCAATCGCCTCGTCTATTGGTTCAAGCGACTCATGGAAGGCTTCAGGAGGGGATAGATGCTGAGGATACTGCTCAAGTTCAACGACGCCGTGCTCAAGGTCATCGAGACCGGGAAGAAAGAGCTCACCATCGGGCGAAACGTGAAGAACGACATCCAGATCGACAACCTGGCGGTCTCCAACTTCCACGCCCGCATCGAGCAGCAGCTCGGCCACCATTTCGTCGAGGACCTCGACAGCACCAACGGCACCTTCGTCAACGACCGCAAGATCACCAAGTGGGGGCTCCAGGACGGCGACGTGGTGACCATCGGCAAGCACACCCTGGTGGTCATGATCGAGAAGCCCGCAGAGGGGAACGGCGGGCAGGACCTGCGGGAGCTCGAGATGGACCGCACCATGGTCCTCGACACCAGGCGCCAGAAGGAGCTTCTCGAGAAGGCCGGCAAGTCGCAGCCTCAGGCCGCGGGACCCGTGGGAGTGCTGACCGTGGAGGAGGGGAAGACCGACCGCCCCGAATACGAGCTGACGGCCAGCCTGACCCTGATCGGCAAGGACCCCACGGCCGGCATCCGTCTGGAGGGCCTCCTGGCCCCCCGAAACGCCGGCTTCGTGGCCCGGGACAAGACCGGCTACTCCCTGGTTCCGCCCGAGAAGCGCAGCCGCCTCAAGCTCAACGGCCAGCCCTTGACCGAGGCGACCTTTCTCAAGGACGGCGACATGGTCGAGATCGGCGGCGTGCGCCTGCGCTTCTTCCGGAAGGAGTAGGCCCTCGGGGACTGGCTCTCGCAGGGTGCCCGTCCCCAGTTGTTCCGCAACGGGCTAGCGTAAAATTCCCCCTTGATTCTTTTCCCCCGAAAAGGTATTGAATGGATTAATGTAATTTCAGGGGGACAGGGGTGACGAGATCCGACTTGAAGTCGTTGTGAAGAGAAGAGCCGCCGGGCACAGCAGATGCTGTCCGGCGGCTCTTTTGTTCAAGGAGAAGCTAAGATTCGGAAGCTGGTTTCTTCTCGGCGTGCGCGGTTTGCTTTAAGGTTAACTGGAGGGGGG
>JBFHXN010000067.1:0-9888 GCA_041598955.1 Desulfuromonadales bacterium
CTCGACGTCGAGTCGATCGTCTGGCTCGAGGAGTGGCTCGCCACCGAGTTCAAGGGGGCGCTGCTGATGACCAGCCACGACCGCGACTTCATGAACCGCATCGTCACCACCATCGTCGAGGTCGGCAACCGCACCATCACCACCTACGGGGGGAACTACGACTTCTACCTGCGGGAGCGGGAGATCCGCCGGGAACAACTTCTCGCCAGCCACCGCCGCCAGCAGGAGATGCTGGCCAAGGAAGAGGAGTTCATCGCCCGTTTCGCCGCCCGGGCCTCCCACGCCGCCCAGGTGCAGTCAAGGGTGAAGAAGATCGAGAAGATCGAGCGGATCGAGCTCCCCCCCGAGCAGCGCACGGTGCGTTTCGAGTTCGCCGAGCCTCCCCGCAGCGGCGACGACGTGGTGAAGATCGAGGGGCTCGGCAAGGTCTGGGGACACCCCGACGGGGGAGAGAAGTCGGTTTTCGGCGGCGTCTCCGGGCTCATCCGCCGGGGGGAGAAGGTGGCCGTGGTCGGGGTCAACGGCGCCGGCAAGTCGACCTTTCTCAAGGTCCTCGCCGGAGAGACGAACCCTTCGTCCGGCAGCGTCTCCATCGGAGCGAACGTCAATCTCGGCTATTTCAGCCAGCACGCCCTGGATGTGCTCGACCCGAAGCGGACCGTCTTCGAGACGGTGCGGGAGGTGCTCCCCATGGCTTCCGTGGGGGTCGTGCGCAACCTCTGCGCCGCCTTCCTCTTCTCCGGCGACGACGTCGACAAGCGTATCGACAAGCTCTCCGGCGGAGAGAAGAGCCGGGTGGTTCTCGCCACCCTCCTCGCCCGCCCGATCAACTTCCTCATCCTCGACGAGCCGACCAATCACCTCGACATCCAGTCCCGGGAGATCCTGCTCGGAGCCCTGCAGAAATTCACCGGCACGGTGGTGCTGGTGAGCCACGACCGGCACTTCCTGCGCTCCCTGGTCACCCGGGTCTTCGAGATCGATCACGGAGAGATGAGGGCCTACGAGGGGGATTACGGCTACTACCTGCACAAGACCGGAAGGGATGTCCGCGCGGCGTGATGAGGCCGGGGGGAATGGGGGAATCATTCTGGGCGGCCAGGCTGCTGAAAAACCCCCATCTGCTTTGTTCCCCTTGATCTCGTCGCTGCGACGTAGCTTCCGCTACGCCTCACTCCTCAATCGGCGGGCGCCTCGCATCTGGAGGTTTTTGAGCAGCCTCAACAATCAAATTTGTCAAGAATCTGGGGCGGCCTTCGGGCCGCCCTTTGCCATTCCGGAGAGGTTCTGAAAAGAGTCTCCCCTCAATTTCTCGCATCGGAACTTTGGCATCGGGCCCGGACCCGATAGACTTGCCCCTAGAGCCCCGCGGCGATTTCCAGGAGAAAGGATGAACCGATGCGCGTCGAGACCGATCTGAAGCTGGGATTCAAGGATGTGCTGATCCGCCCCAAGCGCTCCACCCTCAAGAGCCGGGCCGAGGTGGCCCTGGAGCGCAACTACACCTTCCTGCACAGCCGCCGGCAGTGGACCGGCGTCCCCGTCATCGCCGCCAACATGGACACGGTCGGCACCTTCGAGGTGGCCGAGGCCCTGGCCGAATTCGGCCTGCTCACCGCCATCCACAAGCATTACGCCGTCCCCGACTGGGAGGCATTCCTCTCCCGCCAGGACGAGGAGATCTACGGGAAGATCATGGTCAGCACGGGCACCGCCGCGGCGGATTTCGAGCGGCTCGGGGAGATCCTCGCCCTCCATCCCCGCCTCGAATTCATCTGCATCGACGTCGCCAACGGCTACGCGGAGGCTTTTGTCCAGTTCGTGCAGAAGGTGCGCCAGGCCCACCCCGACAAGACCATCGTGGCCGGCAACGTCGTCACCGGAGAGATGGTGGAGGAGCTTCTCCTCTCCGGCGCCGACATCGTCAAGGTGGGGATCGGCCCCGGCTCGGTCTGCACGACCCGGGTGAAGACCGGGGTGGGCTACCCTCAGCTCTCGGCGGTCATCGAATGCGCCGACGCGGCCCACGGCCTGGGGGGGCGGATCATCTCCGACGGAGGCTGCGCCTGCGCCGGGGATGTGGCCAAGGCCTTCGGCGGCGGGGCCGATTTCGTCATGCTGGGGGGGATGTTCGCCGGCCACGACGAGAGCGGCGGCCAGCTGGTGGAGCGGGGAGGGCAGACCTACAAGCTCTTCTACGGCATGAGCTCGGCCACCGCCATGGAGACCCACGCGGGGGGGGTGGCGGATTACCGTTCCAGCGAGGGGAAAACGGTGGAGGTGCCCTATCGGGGCCCCATCGCCGAGACGGTGAAGGACATCCTCGGCGGGCTGCGTTCGGCCTGCACCTACGTCGGTGCCGGGGCCCTCAAGGAGCTGACCAAGCGCACCACCTTCATCCGGGTGGCGGAGCAGGAGAGCCGGGCCTTTTCCTGAGCCCGATGGGTGCCTAGATCGAAGATTGCCCATCCTCCCGGACCGGGAGGACAGCGTGCAGGAGCAGAACGCCCACAATGACGCCCCCCCCCAGCAGGGTCGCCGTAGGGACCGTTTCCCCCAGGGCCCACCAGACCCAGACCGGGGCGAGGATCGTTTCGAGGAGCAGAAAGAGGCTGACTTCGGCGGCCGGCAGGTAGCGGGTGGAGTCGGTGATCAGCACCAGGGAAAGGGGCATCTGCACCAGCCCCATGACCGCCAGCACCAGCAGGCTGGGCCAGGAGACCAGGGGAGCGGCCAGGGGGAGGGCGGCCAGGGCGAGGAGCAGGCCGCTGCCGGCCAGGATCAGGGAGCGGCTGGCACCGGGGTGGCGGCGCAGCAGGGTCATGCTCGCTCCGGTGAGAAGGGCGTTGGTCAGCGCCAGCAGATCCCCCGCCAGGGCGCCCGTCCCCAGGGAGTGGGCGCCGACGATGACGACCCCGGCGCAGGCCCCGGTGATGGCGAGCCAGGTGCGGGGGGGGACCCTCTCCCGCAGGAACCAGGCGGAGAAAAGGGCGGCGAAGAGGGGGGCGGCGCTGATGATGACCACGGTGTTGGCCACGCTGGTCAGCATGATGGAGAGAACGAAGGCGGCGGTGCTGCCGGAGAAGGTGAGGGCGATCACCCAGGTGAGGGGGGAGCGGTAGCCCGCAAGGCCGCTTTTCCGGTCGCGGCTCCAGGCGGCGGCGGTGAGGGAGAGGGCCATGAAGGCCCCCCTCCAGAAAAGGACGGTCCAGGCATCGACGGCGGCCAGGCGCACCAGGAGCGAGTCGACGCTGAGGATGAGGACCCCGCCGGCGGCCAGCAGCACCCCGCGGCGTCGGTCTGGAAGGATTGAAGGGATTGGCATGGACGCTCTTCTCCTGGGGCCCGGGTCGGCCGGCCGGTATGATACACGATGCGGAGAAATGGGGGCCCTCTTTTTTCAGGATTCCCGGATCAGACGAGGGGTTTGTCGCACTCCACCAAAGGGATTCGTGCTAGTATCGCCCCTTTCCCCGTATCAGTGAAAGAGGAGCCCATGCTGGAAATCGGTCAAATGAACAGCCTGGAGGTGGCGGCGGTGGACGAGGCCGGCGCCTGGATGGCGGCGGGGCCCTCGCGCCTTCTGCTGCCGAGGCGGGAGATCCCCGCCGGCACCCGTCCGGGGGAGAGACTCGAGGTCTTCGTCTATGCCGATGCCAGCGGGGCGCCTTTGCTCACCCTTCAGCGCCCCAAGGCCCTGCTGGGCGATTTCGCCCTGTTGCGGGTCAGCCAGGTCACGAAGGTCGGGGCCTTTCTCGAGTGGGGGCTGGAGAAGGAGCTTCTCGCCCCCTTCTCCGAGCAGCCCGAGCGGATGAAACCCGGGCGCCGCTACCTTGTCAAGGTCTGTCTCGACAACACCGGCCGGCTGGTCGCCACGGCCCGCATCGACCAGTGCCTGGAGACGGGGCCCGGAGCCCTCGCCGAGGGGGAGCCGGTCGAGATGATCCTCTGGCAGTTCACCGACCTCGGCGCCAAGGTGATCGTCAACGGCCTTTACGGCGGGCTGCTCTACAAGGACGAGGTTCGCGGGGGGCTCAAGCGGGGCGACAGGCTTCAGGGCTTTGTCAGCCGCCTCCGGGAAGACGGCAAGATCGACGTCACCCTGCGCAAGGTGGGGCGGGAGGGGGTGGAGGAGGCCCAGGGTGCGATCCTGGCCGCCCTCGGGCAGAAGGGATTTCTCCCCCTGCACGACCAGAGCCCCCCCGAGGCGATCCGGCTCACCCTGGGGATGAGCAAGAAGGTCTTCAAGAAGGCAGTCGGAGGGCTCTACAAGGCGGGGCGGGTGGAGCTCACGGAGGAGGGAGTCCGCCTCAGGGAGCCGAAACGGTAGGAGGGTTGTCCTTGTCGTTCCCGCCGTCGGTGCTATAATCGACCCATGTCAAAAGGAGACTGCAATAGTCCTTAATAAGGCTTGGCCAATTCGAGAGGGGCGTTTGCCCGGAAAGGAAGGGGAGGAATGAGAAAAGGTTTCTGGGTGGCGATACTGCTGTTTTCGACGGCGGCCTGGGGAGAAGGGTTGGAGGGAAAATGTGACATCGCTTTCCATGGTACCTCTACCTTCGTCAGTTTTGACGGCACGGCCTCTTGTGAGCCTTTTATCTTGGACATCAACCCGCAGAGGGCCCAGGCCAAGCTCGCAGCCCCAGGGGAAATCATCGTCCCCGTCGACGGGATGACCACCGGCTTGGGGATGAGGGACAAGGATATGCGGGAGATGCTCGACAGTGCCTCCTACCCTCAGATCCGAGGGAGCATCGCCCCCTTCGATCCAAGGGCGAAGGCGAGTTCCCTTGCCAGGGCCGAAGTGGATAAACTGGTCTTCGATCTCACCATTCGCGGGGAAACAAGGCCGGTAGTGGCGGAGGTGACCCGGTTTGAAGAGAGCGCCGAGGCGGTCGATCTCGATTTTGCCTTCGAAGTTTCCCTTAAGGATTTCGATATTAAGCCACCGAGGGTCTTTCTTTTCGTGAAGGTTGGCGACAAGGTGACAGTGAAGGTCAGAATGACTCTTTTGAAAGGGGGAGTTGACTTCTGGTTCCGCGGTGCGGTTTCCCCTGTCAAAGCTCCCGGGGAAGAGGGGGTGGGCGCACCTTCGGCGGTGAACTAGGCACAGTCGTCGGGACGAGACGCCTTGCCGATGATGATGAGATCTCATGAAAAGGGCGACCGTTATGGTCGCCCTTTTGGCATCTCCGATCCGGATGCCTACCCCAGCTCCTCGAGCCGCCGGTCCTTATTCTCCCAGAGTTCATTCACCCAGCGCTGCAGACGGGACCGGAATTCGGAGTCCTTGCCGTAGTCCTTGCCGAGCAGTTCTCCGGGGATGGGAATCTGCTCGACCTGGACGGTGACCTCCCCCGTGCGGCCGCAGAGAAAATCCCAGAAGCCGGGGGCCTCTCCGCCGTAATGGATGGTGATGTCGAGCAGGGTCTTGAGCCGATCCCCCATGGCGCTCAGCACGAAGCCGGTGCCGGCCACCCGGGGCTTGAGCAGGTGCTTGTAGGGGGAGGACTGGGCCCGGTGCTTGGCCGCCGTGAAGCGGGTCCCCTCCATGAAGTTGAAGATGGCCACGGGGGTGTCCCGGAACTTCTCGCAGGCCTTGCGCACCGTGTCGAGATCGGAGCCCCGTTTTTCAGGGTGCTTTTTCAGCTCGGCCTTGCTGTAGCGTTTCATGAAGGGGAAATCGAGGGCCCACCAGCAGAGCCCGATGACCGGCACCCAGATGAGCTCCTGCTTGAGGAAGAACTTCATCAGGGGGATGCGGCGGTTGAGCAGGTGCTGGACGATGAAGATATCGGCCCAGGACTGGTGGTTGCAGGTGACGAGGTACCACCGGCCCGGCTCGAGGCCGTCGCGCCCCTCGACCGTCCAGTCGAGACTCTGGGTCCAGCCCATCCAGAGGCTGTTGACGGCGATCCAGATCTCCCCGATGCGGTTGAGCACCACCGTGCAGAAGCGTCGCCAGGGTCGGTAGGGGATGAGGAACTTGAGCAGGGCGAAGACGAAGAGGGGCAGACTGACCAGCGCCGTGTTGAGGCACATCAGGAAGCCTGCAATCAGGCCGCGCAGGGCGGGGGGAAGGGCTCTGAGCATGGGGACTCCGTGTCGGGCGCAATGGTTGAGGGGAATCGTCACCCTGTGTACACCAGACCTTTTTTTCTGTCAAACCTGGATGAAAGAATGGCCCGATCCCCGGCGGCCTATCCGGGGAGCCCTTCGAGCTCCTGCCATCTTCCGTAAGCCTGCTCCAGCTCTGTCTCCAGGGCGCCGAGGCGTCCCTGGGCGGCGGTCACCGGCTCTCCCCCCTGGCGGTAAAAGGCGGGGTCGGCCAGGCGGGCGTGGAGCTGCTCCTGTTCGGTCTCCAGGGCCTCGATGCGGCCGGGGAGTTCCTCGAGCTCCCTTTTCTCCTTGAAGGTGAGCTTGCGAAGTTTCTCCCTGGCGGGTCTGGCCTTCTCAGGCCTGCCTTCTGCAGCGGGGCGCTGGAGCTGAGGACGCTGGCGCAGCCAGTCGTCGTAGCCGCCGACGTACTCGGCAACCCTCCCCTCCCCCTCGAAGGCGATGGTGCTGGTCACCACGCGGTTGAGGAAGTCCCGGTCGTGGCTGACCAGGAAGAGGGTCCCGGTGAAGTCGGCGAGGAGCTCTTCGAGCAGCTCCAGGGTCTCCAGGTCGAGGTCGTTGGTCGGCTCGTCGAGAACCAGGACGTTGGCCTCCCGGGTGAAGAGCCGCGCCAGCAGCAGCCGGTTGCGCTCGCCGCCGGAGAGGATCCGTACCGGGGTGCGGGCCCGGTCGGGGGTGAAGAGGAAATCCTGCAGATAGCCGTAGACGTGGCGGGAGCGCCCCCCGACGAGGACCGTGTCCTGGTCGTCGGAGAGGTTCTGCTGAACGGTCCTGTCGGGGTCGAGCTGTTCCCGCAGCTGGTCGAAGTAGAGGACCTGAAGGTTGGTGCCGCGGCGCACCGTTCCCTGCTGGGGTTCGAGCTCCCCGAGGAGGAGCTTGAGCAGAGTGGTCTTGCCGGCGCCGTTGGGCCCGATGATGCCGATGCGGTCCCCCCGCAGCACCGTGGTGGAGAAGTCGCGGATGATGGGGGTCTCGCCGTAGGCGAAGGAGAGGTGTTCCACCTCGGCCACCAGCTTGCCGCTGCGCTCGGCCTCCTGCAGCTTGATCTTGACGGTGCCGATGCGCTCCCGGCGCTGACGCCGGTCCTCGCGCATCGCCTTGAGGGCCCGAACCCTCCCCTCGTTGCGGGTGCGCCGGGCCTTGATCCCCTTGCGGATCCAGACCTCCTCCTCGGCCAGCTTCTTGTCGAAGCGGGACCATTCCTGCTCCTGGGCGTGAAGCAGCCCCTCCTTTCGCTCCAGGAAGGTGTCGTAGTCGCAGGCGAAATCGAAGAGGCGCCCCCTGTCGAGCTCGACGATGCGGGTGGCCACGGCTCTCAGGAAGGCGCGGTCGTGGGTGACGAAGATGAGGGTGATCGCCTCGCGCAGGAGAAACTGCTCCAGCCAGTCGATCGACTCGATGTCGAGGTGGTTGGTCGGCTCGTCGAGCAGGAGGATGTCCGGGTCGCTCGCCAGGGCGCGGGCGAGAAGGGCCCGGCGCTTCACCCCGCCCGAGAGGGTCTGCATCGGCGCTTCGGGGTCGAGCTTGAGGCGGGTGATGACCTGTTCGATCCGCTGCTGCAGCGGCCAGCCTCCGGCCTCTTCGATGGAGCGCTGCAGGTCGAGGGTCTCGGGGAGCAGCCCCTCGTCCCCCGCCTCCAGGCCGGCGGCGAGGCGGCGGTAGCGGCAGAGCTCGTCCCCCAGGGGGCCGAGCCCCTCGGCCACCGCCTCGAAAACGCTGCCGGCGATCGACTGGGGGACCTCCTGGGGGAGCTGCGCCACCCGTAGCCCCTGACGGCGGTCGATGACGCCGCCGTCGGGCCGCAGGTTCCCGGCAATGAGGCCGAGCAGGGTCGATTTGCCCATGCCGTTGCGGCCGAGCAGGCAGATGCGCTCCCCCTTTTCCACCTGCAGGTCGACCCCGGCGAGCAGGGGGGGGCCGCCGAAGGCGAGGGAGACGTTGCGGAGACTGAGCAGGGCCATCGGTTTGCCTTTTTGATAAGTGAATCCCGGGGAATTGCCACGGAGATTCGGAGCCAGAGAGGATTTCAGTGAAACCCTGGGTGTTCCCGCGGCTCCGGCTTATAAGTCGGGTGAGGCCCCTGGTCGGGGACCGGTTCCCGGCAGGTGATTATGGCAGACCCCGGCCCGGGAGAAAAGGGGGAATGCCGACTTCCGCGCCGGGGAAAGCTTGACAGGGGCCCGGCAAAGCTGCTAGAGTTGCAAAAATCAACGCAGTTCCTGGAAAAAAAACGAATTCATCGTAGCCCCGGGAAAATTCCCGGGGCTTTTTTGTGGAACGCAGAAAGAAGGTCACACCAATGCAGTTCAAGGATTTCAATCTTCACCCCCAGGTCGCTGCAGGAGTTACCGCGGCCGGCTACGAGACCCCGACGCCGATCCAGGCCCAGGCCATCCCCACCGTGATGAAGGGGAGCGACGTCATGGGGCTCGCCCAGACCGGCACCGGCAAGACCGCCGCCTTCGCCCTGCCGATCCTCCACCGGCTGATGGATGGAGAGCGGGGCCGCGTCCGGGCCCTGGTCGTCGCCCCCACCCGGGAGCTCGCCGAGCAGATCAACGACAGCTTCCGCGTTCTGGGTGAGAAGAGTCGCCTTCGCAGCATCACCGTCTACGGCGGCGTGGGGATGAACCCCCAGGTGGAGAAGCTCAAAAAGGGGGTCGAGATCGTCGTCGCCTGCCCGGGGAGGCTTCTCGATCACATCGGCCAGGGGACCATCGACCTCTCCCGCCTGGAGGTTCTCGTCCTCGACGAGGCCGACCAGATGTTCGACATGGGCTTCTTCCCCGACATCCGCCGCATCCTCAAGCACGTGCCGAAGCAGAGGCAGACCCTGCTCTTCTCCGCCACCATGCCCGAGGAGATCCGGCGCCTGGCCCACGAGGTCTTGAACAGCCCGGTCACCGTTCAGGTGGGCACCGTGGCCCCCGCAGTCACCGTGAGCCACGCCCTCTACCCCGTCCCCCAGCACCTCAAGACTCCCTTGCTGCTGGAGCTGCTGGCCCACACCGATACCGGCTCGGTGCTGGTCTTTACCCGCACCAAGCACCGGGCCAAGCGCCTCGGCGAACAGCTGGACAAGGCCGGCTACAAGGCCGCCTCCCTGCAGGGGAACCTCTCCCAGAACCGCCGCCAGGCAGCCTTGGACGGATTCCGCGACGGCAGCTTCCAGGTCCTGGTGGCCACCGATATCGCCGCCCGGGGGATCGACGTCTCCCAGGTTTCCCACGTGGTCAATTTCGACATCCCCGACACCACCGACGCCTACATTCACCGCATCGGCCGCACCGGGCGGGCCGCCCGCACGGGCGATGCCTTCACCCTGGTGACGGGGGAGGACACGGCCACGGTTCGCGCCATCGAGCGCGTTCTGGGCAAAGCCATCGAGCGGCGCACCGTCGAGGGCTTCGACTACAGCGCACCCGCCCCGGCTTCCACCCAGGGCGACCGGAGCACCCCCAGGACCCGGCAGGGCTCTGCCGGCCGAGGACGGCAGGGTGCCGGCTCCCAGAAGAAACCTTCCGGCGGGGGGCGCCAGTCCGCCGGGCCCTCAACGGCCCCAGCGGCAGCCAAGCCGTCCCAGCGCCGGCGGCCCCGTGGCCCGGCCCGGGGTGCCTCAGGCGAATAGCCGGGAGAGAAACCGGCTTCGACAATAAGAGCGAAAAAAGAGAAGGGCGGCCATCGGGCCGCCCCAGGCTGCTGAAAAACCCCCATCTGCTTCGTTCCCCTTGATCTCGTCGCTGCGACGTAGCTTCCGCTACGCCTCACTCC
>JBFHXN010000068.1:0-9832 GCA_041598955.1 Desulfuromonadales bacterium
ATCGGAGAGTTGCAGAAGCCGGATCATGGAACCTCCTTGATATCTGTCACCGAGCCGCAGAGCCCCGGGGAGAGCCCTGGCAGGACCCCTTGTGTGTCCCCTGGGTCCCCTTCCGTCCTCCGCGTCCCTGCGTTCCCGACGGTATTTCGGGTGTGCTGCCCGCTTCTATGTCGATATGACCGGTTTCTCGCCGATCACCTTCTCCAGGTCCTCGATGATGCGGACGATCCGCCGGTGCTTGGTCTTGAGGCTCGCCCGGTTGACGATGAGCCGGCTGGTGATCTCGGCGATGGTGTCGACCTCCACCATGCCGTTCTCCCTCAGGGTCACCCCGGTGGAGACCAGGTCGACGATCCGCTCGGCAAGCCCCACCAGGGGAGCGAGCTCGATGGAGCCGTAGAGCTTGATCAGCTCGACCTGCACCCCCCGGGCGGCAAAGTAGCGCTCGGTGACGTTGGGGTACTTGGTGGCGACGCGGATATTCGACCAGCTGGCCGGGTCGTCCTCCCGCAGCAGTTCCCGGGGCTCGGCGACCACCATCCGGCAGTAGCCGAACTTGAGGTCGAGGGGCTCGTAGAGGTCCTTCCCCTGTTCGAGAAGGGTGTCCTTGCCGACCACGCCCAGATCGGCGCAGCCGTACTCCACGTAGGTCGGCACGTCGGTGGCGCGCACCGCCATGAAGCGGTAGCGGTCCTGCCGGTTCTCGAAGACGAGCTTGCGGCTCCCCTCCTCCATCTCCGGGCAGGTGATGCCGATCTTCCCGAAGAGGGCCATGGAGTCTTGCATGATCCGCCCCTTGGGAAGGGCGAAGGTAATCCAGTCGCTCATGATCTCAAACCCTGGTTTTGGCAACCGCGGCAGAAGCGGTGGCTATTCCTTGACCCGCTCGATATCGGCCCCGAGCCCCTTGAGCTTCTCCTCGATCCGCTCGTAGCCGCGGTCGAGGTGGTAGATGCGGGAGATCTCCGAGGTGTTGTCCGCCGCCAGGGCGGCCAGGATCAGCGAGGCGCTGGCCCGCAGGTCGGTGGCCATCACCGGCGCGCCGCACAGCTGCCTGACCCCGGTGATGGTGGCGGTGTGCCCTTCGATGCGCACGTTCGCCCCCATGCGCTGCAGCTCGCAGACATGCATGAAGCGGTTCTCGAAGACCGTCTCGGCGATCACGCTGGTTCCCCGCGCCAGGGTCATCAGCGCCATGAACTGGGCCTGCATGTCGGTGGGGAAACCGGGATAGGGGCGGGTCTTGATGTTGACGCTCCGGATCTTCCGGGGCCCCTTCACCCGCACCTGATCCTGGCCGCTCTCGATCTCCACGCCGGCATCCTGCAGCTTGAAGGCGAGGGCGTCGAGATGCTCCAGGCGCATGCCGCGGATCCGGACGTCCCCGCCGGTGATGGCGGCGGCGACCATGAAGGTCCCCGCCTCGATGCGGTCGGGCATCACCGAGTGATTGAAGGGAAGAAGCTCCTCCACGCCGTCGATGCGGATGAGGTCGGTGCCGGCCCCCTCGATGCGCGCCCCCATTTTGACGAGGACGTTGGCGAGTTCGATGATCTCCGGCTCCCGGGCGGCGTTTTCGAGCACCGTCTCCCCCCGGGCGGTGGCGGCGGCCAGCATCAGGTGCTCGGTGCCGCCGACGGTGGAGATGTCGAAGTGGACGCGGGCGCCGGTGAGCCGCTTGGCCCGGGCCTCCACGTAGCCGTGCTCGAGCTTGATCTCGGCACCCAGGGCCTTGAGACCCTTGAGGTGCTGGTCGATGGGGCGCGCCCCGATGGCGCAGCCGCCGGGGAGGCTGACCCGGGCCTGGCCGAAGCGGGCGAGAAGCGGCCCCAGAACCAGCACCGAGGCGCGCATGGTCTTGACCAGGTCGTAGGTCGCCTCGAACTTGTCGACCCCGGAGGTGTCGATGCGCACCCGGGGCCCTTCCCCCTGCACCCTGGCGCCGAGGGACTCGAGCACCTTGATGGTGGTGTTGATATCCCGCAGGAAGGGGACGTTGTCGATCCGGGTTTCCCCGGAAGCGAGCAGCGTGGCGACAAAGACGGGAAGGGCGGCGTTCTTCGAGCCGCTGACGGTGACCTCGCCGGAGAGCCTGCGCCCCCCCCTGATGATCAGCTTGTCCAAGTGCGACCTCTTAGCGATCCGCCGACAAAAACGTTCTCGGCGGGTTTTTGATGAATGTCTTTCCGGGAGAGGCTCCGGGCCTCCCCGGTCTCTCAGGGACGGCTCAGCCTTGACCCGGCCTGCGCCCTCCGACCACCCGGTCGATACCGGCATAATCGGGACGGATAAAGAGCTCCCCGAGACCGGCGGCGGCGAAGAGCCCCCGTACCGCCTCGGCCTGGGCGATGCCGACCTCGACCAGCAGCCAGCCGCCGGGGGCGAGCAGACCCTGGGACTGGGCAGCCAGGGCCCGGTAGGCCTCCAGGCCGTCGGACCCGCCGTCGAGGGCGAGACGGGGCTCGAAATCCCTCACCTCGGGCATCAGGGAGGCGATGTCCGCGGCGGGGATGTAGGGGGGGTTGCTCACCACGAGGTCGAAGGGGCCGCCGGTGAGCTCCCGCAGATCCTCCCGGCGGAAGGCGACCTGTCCGGAGAGATCGTTGCGGAGGGCGTTTTCGGCGGCCACCGCCAGGGCCTCCTCGCTCAGGTCGACGGCGTCGACGCGGAGACCGGGCAGCTCCCGGGCCAGGGCCAGGGCCACCGCGCCGCTCCCCGTGCCGACATCGAGCAGGGTGCGCGCCGCACGCCCCACCCGCAGGGCCTCCTCCACCAGGATCTCCGTATCGGGGCGGGGGATGAGGACCGCCGGGTTCACATGCAGGGGAAGGGACCAGAACTCGGCCTCCCCCAGGATGTACTGGAGCGGCTCGCGCCTGGCCCTGCGCTCGACCCTCGCCCGGAAGGCGGTCAGCTCTTCGGCTTGCAGGGGGCGGTCGAACTGGAGATAGAGCCCCACCCGGTCGAGGCGCAACAGGTCTGCAAGAAGCAGCTCCGCCTCCCGGCGCCCCCCCTCGATCCCCTTTTTGGAGAAGTGCTCGCCGGTCCAGTCGAGAAGTCTGAGGACGGTCCAGATCTCCGACACCTCAACCTTCCTGGCCGGCCAGGTCCTGACTCTGGTAGTAGGTGGTCAGGGAGTCGACAATTTCCTCGATGTCCCCCTCCATGATCGCCTCGAGACGATAGAGGGTGAGGCCGATGCGGTGGTCGGTGCAGCGCCCCTGGGGATAGTTGTAGGTGCGGATGCGCTCGCTGCGGTCGCCGGAGCCGACCTGGCTCTTGCGCTCCGCGGCGATCTGCGCATGCTGCTCGGCCTGCATGGCGTCGAGGATCCGCGAACGGAGGACCTTCATCGCCTTGGCCTTGTTCTTGTGCTGGGACTTCTCGTCCTGGCAGGCCACCACGACCCCGGTGGGGATGTGGGTGATGCGCACCGCGGATTCGGTCTTGTTGACGTGCTGCCCGCCGGCGCCGGAGGCCCGGTAAACGTCGATGCGCAGGTCGGTGGGGTCGATGTCGAGGTCGACCTCCTCGGCCTCGGGGAGCACCGCCACCGTGCAGGCGCTGGTGTGGATGCGCCCCTGGGCCTCCGTCTCGGGAACCCGCTGCACGCGGTGGGTGCCGCTTTCGAACTTGAGCCGGCTGTAGACCCGGTCGCCGGAGATCAGGGCGATGACCTCCTTGAAGCCCCCGGCGTCCGATTCGGAGGCGCTCAGGATCTCCACTTTCCACTTCCGGCGGTCGGCGTACCGGGAATACATGCGAAAGAGGTTTCCCGCGAAGAGGGAGGCCTCCTCGCCGCCGGTGCCGGCCCGGATCTCCAGGATGATGTTCTTGTCGTCGTTGGGGTCCCGGGGGAGCAGCAGAAGCTGGAGCTCCTTCTCGAGCTCCTCGCGGCGCTGGTCGAGGGCGGGAAGCTCGGCCTTGGCCATCTCCCGCATCTCGGCGTCGGTGTCGCGCAGCAGCTCCCGGTGCCCCTCGGCCTCCTCGCAGACCCTGCGGTACCGGCGATAGACATCGACCACCTCGGAGAGCTGGGCATGCTCCTTGGTGAGGGCCCGGAACTTTTCCTGGTTGGAGATCACCTTGGGGTCGGAGAGCAACCCCTCGACCTCCTGAAAGCGATCCACGACTTCTTCGAGTTTGTTGAACATAGAATGATCGACCGTCCCCATGCGGGGCGACTGGAGAGTTGCTCAGTTTGGTTCAGTGAATTCCCGGCGCACCGCGGCGGCTTCCCCGCAGGTCATCTCCCCTTCGGGGCAGGCCCCGCGCAGGCAGCCCGGCCCCGCCTCGGCGAAGAGCAGCGGGGCGACGCCACGCACGGCGCGAAGCATCTCCGTCGCCAGGACCCGGATCTCCCACTGGGCCCGGCGGCAGCAGCGCAGGTTGAAGAAATGCCAGAGCTCCCGGGCATTCATGGTCACCACGATCTTGGTCTCAGCCGCGTTGGGGAGAACGAAACGGGCGTCCTCGGCCGGGATGCCGGCATCGAGCAGGTCGCGGTAGACGCCGTGGATCTGGCCCAGCAGCTCCTCGAAGCGGGCGTGGAGTTCCGGGCGGGCGGCGATGGACGGGGGGGTGACGGCGGCGAAGCGCTCCCGGTGGGAGACGTAGCGCTGGCTCTGCTGGGAGTAGGAGGCCAGCCGGTGACGGACCAGCTGGTGGGAACAGGCCCGACTGATCCCCTCGACGCCGAAGGTGAAGCTGACGTGCTCGAGGACGGAGAAATGCCCCAGGGAGAGGATCTTGCGCAGCAAGGCCTCCCGGTCGGTGCGGCTCTTCTCGACCAGGTGGCCGATGGAGGCGGCCGAATAGCAGAGCCGGGCGGCGGCCGCCACGGTCTGTTCTGGCTCGGGGGTATGGGTCAGCAGCTGAACAGGCATGGTCCCTGGCAGTCCTTGGACCCGGTTCCGGCGGAGGGAGGAGGCTGACAGGCCGGCCCGGGCCCGGCAAAGCAGATCTGTGGGCCGGCGCGCCGTGACGACCGGTCAAAAAAGAAGACGGCCCCTGCGGGCCGTCCCCGGTACCTACTGGTTCTGGCCGTACTTTCTGCGGAAACGCTCGACGCGCCCGGCGGTATCGATCAGCTTCTGCTTGCCGGTGAAGAAGGGGTGACAACCCGAGCAGATGTCGGTGTGGCTGTCCCCTATCTTGGTGGAGCGGGTTTTGATTTCATTGCCGCAGGAGCAGCGGATGGTGGCTACGTCGTACTTGGGGTGAATGCCTTCTTTCATGGGGACTCTCCTTGGAGGCCTGGCGGGTACAGGCCGGTTCTCGCCCGACGCGGGCAAATTGGAATTGTTACCATATCGCCTGGGGCAATGCAAGGACTTTCGTCCTGACGCCCCTACTTGTTCATGGAGTCGAAGAACTCCTGGTTGCTCTTCGTTTCGGCGAGCTTCTCGAGCAGAAACTCCATGCTGTCGACCACGTTCATGGAGGTGAGCACCTTGCGCAGCAGCCAGACGCGCTGCAGGCTGGTCGGGTCGAGGAGCAGCTCCTCCCGGCGGGTTCCCGACTTGGTGATGTCGATGGCGGGGAAGGTGCGCTTCTCGACCAGGCGCCGGTCGAGGTGGAGCTCCATGTTGCCCGTCCCCTTGAACTCCTCGAAGATGACCTCGTCCATCTTGCTGCCGGTGTCGATGAGGGCGGTGGCGATGATGGTCAGGCTCCCCCCCTCCTCGATGTTGCGCGCCGCGCCGAAAAAGCGCTTGGGCTTGTGCAGTGCGTTGGAGTCGACGCCGCCGGAGAGGATCTTGCCCGATGGGGGGACCACCGTGTTGTAGGCACGGGCCAGGCGGGTGATGGAATCGAGCAGGATGACCACGTCCCTCTTGTGCTCCACCAGGCGCTTGGCCTTCTCGATGACCATCTCGGCAACCTGCACGTGGCGGGTGGCCGGTTCGTCGAAGGTCGAGGAGATGACCTCCCCATTCACCGAGCGCTGCATGTCGGTCACCTCCTCGGGGCGCTCGTCGATGAGCAGCACGATGAGGTAGACCTCGGGATGGTTGGTGGTGATGGAGTTGGCGATGTTCTGCAGCAGCATGGTCTTGCCGGTGCGGGGAGGGGCCACGATGAGACCGCGCTGCCCCTTGCCGATGGGGGAGGCCAGGTCGATCACCCGGGCCGAGAGGTTGTCGGGGGCCACCTCCAGCCGGAGACGCTCCTCGGGGTAGAGGGGGGTGAGGTTGTCGAAGAGGGTCTTGTCCCTGGCCACCGCCGGATTCTCGAAGTTGACCTCGGAGACCTTGAGCAGGGCGAAATAGCGCTCCCCCTCCTTGGGGGGGCGGATCTGCCCCGACACCGTATCGCCGGTGCGCAGGTTGAATCGGCGGATCTGCGAGGGGGAGACGTAGATGTCGTCGGGCCCGGGGAGGTAGTTGGCGTCAGGCGCCCGCAGGAAGCCGAAACCGTCGGGGAGGATCTCCAGGACCCCCTCGCCGAAGATGGCGCCGTTCTGTTGGGCGGTGGCGTTGAGGATGGCGAAGATCAGGTCCTGCTTGCGCATCCCCGCGGCCCCCTCCACCCCCAGCTCCTTGCCGATGGCGTTGAGGTCGGCGATCTTCTTCTCTTTGAGCTCTTTCAGATTCATGTTTTCTCCTCGGTCCTGCCTGCGGGGAAGGGCTTTACTTCCGGGCGGCGGCGCACCCGCCACGGCCGCTTCGGGCGGAGGCTGGAAAGCCGACAGGTTCAGTAATGGCGTACTCTCGGATGTATGTGTCAACGGAAGGCTGAAATGCCTGGCGGGATCTCTTCCTCGCTGGAGTCGCCCGATGCTGCCGGATGGCCGCCGGCCGCCCACGGGCTATGGGAGATCAGTCAAAGATCCTGTCTGCTGGATGAGTAATCGGCATGGGAACAGGGAAAGGGATGATCGGGTGTTCCGGATGTCTTGCTCCGGGGAGGTTGGTGGGAGTGCCCTCTCTATTACCCCCTTTGACTTCCCTTGTCAACCGCTAATTTGGCGCCCCTTTCGCCTCGGGTGGGGCGAAAGGGGCGCTGGAGGGCCTACTTGGACTTGAAGGGATTGAGCATCCCGGAGGTGAGCCCCCCGGAGATTTTCTCGAAAAGTTCGCGGTAGATCCGGGGAAAGGGGTCGCGACTGAAGAGCCCCTTCTCCTTCTCGGCCAGGGTGCGGTCGAGGCCCGGCAGGGTGATGAACTTGATGGCCACCGCTTCGGTCTTGTTGTAGAAGGCCTCCTCGAAGTCGGGGTACTGCAGGGGGAGAAAGTTCCCGGCGGGCTCTCCGGCCAGCTCCCAGAGCACCTCGCCGGTGGGGGCGACCACGGCGGCGGTGACCACGATGCTGTTGTAGTCGGCCAGCAGGTAGGTGGCCGACAGGGAGACCCGGTCCCAGCGCTTTTCCTGGCGGACGAGACCGTTCATCACCACCACCAGGAATCCGTCGACCCCCTCGCGGGCGGCCAGGCTCGACAGGGCCGCCGGCTGGAAATGGTATTTCCGGTAGCGCTTCTCCCCCTGCCCCTGAAGAGTGCTTCCGGCCACCAGGGCGCCGTAGAGCTCATCGGGCTCGCCCGCCACCTGCCGCACGTCGAAATACCCCTTCGTCTTGCGCAGCATCTCGGTCAGCTGGGCCGACTTGCCGTAATTCTGGCGCCGCAGCAGGGAGAAGACCTCCGCCGCCTGGGGATGGCGGATCTCCGAGGTTTCATCGAGCATCAGGGGGAGGACCCCGAGAACCTTGACCCTCTCGCGGTACTCGTCCTTGGAGACCTTGTAGGTCGGGCTGGCGCAGGAGACAAGGAGCAGGGACAGGGGCAGGAGCAGCAGGCCGGGATAACGCATGTCGATACCTCTCAAGGGAAATGTCGGGGAGACATTATGCCATTTTCGTCGGCTTTTTCCAGCGGGAAAGAGCGAGGCCGACGATCCAGGCCGCAGCCAGGCCCGCCACGGGGAGCCAAAAGGCATGGCGCTGGGCCTCGGCTCCCCCCTGCGGTTCCGCGGCGACCATCCGGCCCATCCCCTGCTGCACCATCGCCGCTCCGAGCATCACGAAGAAGTTGACTCCGGTCATGGCGGTGGCCGCCAGCTCCGGGGGGAATTCCTCCTTGACCTGTGCGTAGAGCAGGGGCCCGGTGGAGACGGCGAGGCCGAAGAGGAAAAAGACCCCGGGAAGAAGGGGCCGGGGAATCTCCGCCAGGGGGCCGAGAAAAAGTGAGGCTAGGAGCAGCAGGGCCAGCTGACCGGGCAAAAGGACCCTTTGGCGGGAGCCTCCGAGACGATCCGAGAGGCGGCCGGCCAGGGGAGAGCCGACGATGAAGCCAAGGGGGATGAAGAGCAGCAGTTCTCCGGCTCTGGCCTGGTCGACCCCCAGCACCTCGACCAGATAGGGGCCTCCCCAGAGCCCCTGCACGGCCATGTAGGTTCCGTACCAGAAAAATGCGAGCAGGGCGAGGCTCCAGAACCCGGGGCGCCGGACCAGCTCACGCCATCCCGATCCGAGGGAAGGGCGGCCGGCCGGGGGAGAAACCCCCGGGGGGGCGTCACGCACCATAGCCAGGACGGCCAGGGCGGCCAGGGTGCTCAGAAGGGCCATGACCCCGAAGACCCCGCGCCACCCCAGCCCGGCTGCCATATAGGCGAGGGGAGCGGTGGCCAGCAGGTTTCCGGCGTTGCCGATGGCCACCTGCAGCCCGGCCAGGGTCGCGAAGCGCCCCGGCGGAAACCAGGCCGTGTAGGCCTTGAGAGACCCCATCAGCACACAGGAGGTCCCCGCCCCGATCAGGATCCGTCCCCAGAGGGCCTCGGCATACCCTCCCGCGGCTGCGAAGAGCAGGGCCCCGCCCGCCGTCGCCAGACCGAACAGGGTCACGATGCGCCTTGGGCCGAAACGGTCGAGAAGGGGCCCCAGGGGAAGCTGGGCAATGGCGAAGGCGTAGAAGAGGGCGGCAGAAACATTGCCCAGTTGCGCGGGGGAGAGGGAGAGGTCCGCGGTGAGATCGGGGGCGATGACCGCCGCCGAAACCCGGTAGAAGTAGGCGATGACGTAGAGCAGGGAGAGAAGGGCGAATATCTGCCAGGGACGGGATTTGGACAACAGGGGCTCCGCTGAATGGTCGACCGTCAGAAGGGACCGTCGTCGTCGGCGTCCCAGGAATCCTCCTTCTCCCCCCCTTCCAGGTCGGCGAGGTCATCCTCGAAAAGGCTCCCCGACGGGCTGACGCTGAAGACGACCCGGGTCCCGGCCATCCGGTCGTTCCAGCCCCGCCGGTCTGCGCGGCCGAACACCCCGGCGAACCCCAGGCCCAGAGGAAGAAGGGCGAGCAGCCCCCCCAGGGTATGGAGCAGGGCCTGGGCGAAGGAGGGCGGCTCTTCCCCCATACCCACGAGTTCCAGGTGAAAGAGCATCTTCCCGGGGGTCTGGCCGAGCAGAAAGTGAAAGAGGGTAAAGTAGCCGATGGCCAGCCCCCCCACCCCCAGCAGGCCGGGGAGAAGAAGAGAGGCCGGCAGCTGCCCCCCCAGGGCGAAACGGACCGCCAGGGCGAAGAGGGTCGATATCCCCACCAGGGCCGCGAGATCGACGAGCAGGGCGCCGAGCCGGAGGGTGGGCGAAGGGACAATGCCCCCCTGCGGGGGCTCCGGCGGGAGGCACGCGGGCTCCCCTTCCCCTGGGAGTGCGAAGTCGAGTACCAGGTCGGCCGAAGGGGACGCCGAGGGCGGCTCGGGGAGCTCCTCCTCCAGCCCTCCCCCTTCGACATCCTCCTCGAACCATCCCTCGTCGGCGGGAAAGAGCTCCTCTTTCTCTTCCGGGAGTTGCTCGATCCCCGGAGCGACAAAGGGCTCCTCTTCCTCCACGGGGCTC
>JBFHXN010000069.1:0-9700 GCA_041598955.1 Desulfuromonadales bacterium
GAGCCGCAGGCCCCTTTGAGCTTCACGGAGACCACGCCGTCGTCGCTGACGGCGACCAGTTCCACGTCCCCCCCGTCGGCCTGCAGGGCGGGGCGGATCAGCTTGAGGGCTTCTTCGATTTTCTGGCGCATGGATGTTCCTCCTGTCTTGTTGTTCCTGCAGTATAGTCTCCCCCGAAGGGGGTGCAACTCAGGCGATTCCGGCCAGGGCGGCCAGGGGGATGTCGCGGATGCTCCGGCTGCAGAGCAGCTCGGGCCGGCCGACCCCCTTGCCCTGGACCAGGACCTTGAACGTCTCTCCCATCCCCCCCTCGGGAAGAATCAGGTTCTTGAGAGTCTGGCGCAAGGCCTGGGCCTTGCGGGGGTCGGGCTCACCGGCCTGAAGCTCCACCAGGGCCTCGACGAAGCCGAGCCCCATCAGGAACCGGTACTGCTCTCCGAAGTAGAGGGGCTCGAGACCGCAGCTCTCACCCACCAGCTGCAGGGTGGTGAAATCGACATGGGCGGTGATGTCCTGGCACCCCACCCGGCAGTAAGGATCCTCCCCGGCCTGGTGGCGGTGATAGCACATCAGGGTTCCCCCCTGCCGGTAGGGGGCGTAGAGCTCCGCGGCCGGGTAGCCGTAATCGACCGTCAGGACGAATCCCCGCCCCAGGAGCCCTCCGACCTGCTCCATCCACCGCGCGGCTTCGAGATTGACCTCGGCGCGGCTCCCCTCGGCGGGGGCGAACCCGAGACGCTTGAAGTAGGCGGCAAGCCCCGGCGTCAGCTCCGACCGCAGCTCCTCCGCGAAACCCTCCCCCTCGGCGACCACGGCGACCTCGCGAAGAGAGCCCTCACGGGTCTCCACCCGGTGAACGGGGAAGGCGTCGACCAGCTCGTTGGAGAGAAAACAGCCGGTAAAGCCAGCGGTTTCCTCCAGGACGCCCCACCCGACCCGGCCCTCGGCCAGATGAGAGGTCAGGATCTTCTCCTGACGCCGTCGGTTGTCGGGGCTGATCTCGATCAGCCGATAGCTGAGACTTTTGTAGAACTCGGGATCTTCGACGCGCAGGGCGTCCAGGATGTCGAGACAGAGATGCCCCTCGCCGGCGCCCTGTTCAACCACCGTGAAGGGTCCCCGACCGAGGATCTCCCACATCTGCCGCAGTTGCCTCGCCACCAGGCGTCCGAAGAGGGAATGGACGCTGGAGGAGGTGAAGAAGTCCCCCCCCTTGCCGATGCGGGTGCGCTCTCCGGTGTAGTAGCCGAACTCGGGATGGTAGAGGCACATCTCCATGAATTCGGCAAAAGTGATGCCGCCGCAGGCTTCGATCCGCTCCCGGATGAGGGCCTCGAGCTGCGGCTTGCCTTCTTCTGTCGATTCTCTTTCCATGACCGCCTCAACGGAATCAGGTGAGTGAAAGGGGCGTGATTCTAACCCAGCGGGGAGTCGATGGCAAGCGCGGAGGAGGGGTTGGGCTTCAGGGGAGGATGCCGAGGAGCTTGTGGATTTGGAGCAGATCGGCCGTTTCGCGCACCAGCAGGGTGGGGGTGCCCAGAGATGCGGGCATTTTCAGGTCGACCTGGTGACGGTCGCCGACGAAGAGAAAGGAGCCGGGTGGTCCGCCGATATCTTCCAGGACCCGCCGGAAAGCCTCCGGATCGGGCTTGGGGGTCCAGGTGAACTCGATGGTGTAGAGTCGGCGGAACATCCCCTCGACTCCCAGCAGGGCGAGGATTTTGGTCGTCAGAGGCAGGCTGTTGTTGGTATAGAGGAAGAGCTCGCAGTGGTCCCTGAGGGAATCGAGCAGGGCGATGAGGACCGGGTCGCGGGTGAGGTGCCTTTCGGGACAAACCTTCTTCTGCAGGGCCTGGTGAAGCTCCCGCACCTCGATTCCCATTTCCAGGCAGGTGCGGGTGAGGGTCGGCTCTTCTTCCAGGATGTCGGCGAGCCGCCTCTGGGCCTTGGCCAGAAGAGCCCGTCCCTTCCCCCTGGAGACGCCGCGCGACTCGGCCACCAGCTCCTCGCCGGCGGCGGTGACCTCGCTGGCGAGGGCGGGGCTGGTGTAGAGGGTGCCGTCGAGGTCGAAGACGATGGAACGGATGTGGGAGGGATCGGTCAGCATCTGGAGTCGCAAAAAGTGCAGGATCCGGGCGTTGCGATATTGACCTCACCCCGGCCCTTCGGATCTGGTAGAATCTGGAAAAATCCCGGAAGGCCGTGAGAATCCGCCTTCAGGAGCACTCCGCGCCGGGGCGGGTAGACTCTATCACGGGGAGAAGGCTTGTCAAAAGGCCTCCCCGGAGAAAGGACGCAATAGGCAGATGCGGATTTCAGCAACAATGGTCGCAACGGCCCTGCTGCTGTCTGGCTGCAGCCTCTTCCAGACGGGCCCTCGGGAGATGGCGGGGGAGCTCTCCCTTCAGGCGGGGCCCTTCCAGGTCGAGGTGCAGCGGGTCAGCCGGCAGCCCCGATGGATAGAGGTTGCCCTTCGGATCACCAATGGCTCCCGCCGGGGGGTTCTTTTCGACCCACGAACCGACCTGGACCTCCTCGATGGGGAGGGGGCCCCCCTTCCTCTCCTCGACCTCCAGAGCCTTCAGGAGCTGAACCGCGGCCAGGGCAACGGCTATTTCCCCCCCCTCATGCTCGTCAACACCAACTTCCAGGCCGGCTCTCTGCCCCTGGCCTCTCTCTCCCACACCCCCCCGGAAAACCGCGGAGAGACGGGAGGAGATCTGCTGCGCCCCTATCTCATCCCCCCGGGCCTGGCCCTCGAGGGAATCCTCTATTTCGAAAGCGCCCGGCGCCTTCAGGGGATGACCTTCCTACTCGATGACGGCACGCAGAGCCACGAGGCCATCCTCGATTTCTGACCAGGGGCGCTAACCGCCCACCCGGCTTCCAGCCAGAGCCCTTCGGGCCCCGGAGGGGTCGTTGGTGAAGAGACCGCTCACCCCCCGGCGGGCAAGAAAAAGGAGCCGTTTCGGGTCATCCACCGTCCAGGGATAGACCGCCAGGCCGGCGGACTGACAGGCCGAGAGCATCGCCGGGGAGATCCGGTCCTCCCGGGGGTTGAAACTCTCTGCGCCGGCGGTGATGGCCCTTCTCAGCCCCCCCCGCCAGAGACGGGATTCGGAGAGAAACCCCAGGGGCAGATCGGCGGCCATCTCCCGAAGCCTCGCGAGAAGACGGTGATCGAAGGAGGAGACCAGGACCCGGCAGTCGGGCCTGGGCCTAAGCAGTTCGAGCACCGCGCGACCTGCCGCCGCGCTTTTGATTTCGATGTTCAGCCTCAGGCGGTCTCCCGCCCAGTCGAGCACTGCCTCCAGGGTCGGGATGGGCTCCCCGCGATAAGCGGGGGCGAACCAGCCTCCCGCATCGAGGCGACGAAGTTCCACGGCGCTCCGTTTCGACACCGGGCCATGGCCGTCGGTGGTCCTCTCCAGGGTCTCGTCGTGAATGACCACGGGCACACCATCCCGGCTCAAATGGACGTCCAGCTCGATGCCGTCGGCCCCCTGCTCCTCGGCCAGCACAAAGGCGGCGAGGGTGTTTTCCGGGGCCTGGCGAGAAGCCCCGCGGTGGGCCCAGAGAAAGAAATCTCCCATGGTCTCTCCTTTCGACACCGCACCGCAGGTGAAGCACCTGGACGGATAAGGGGATTTGCGTGAGCCGCGACGACCTGCTGTTGCTCCTTCTGGCCCTGATGCTCCTGGCCGCCATGCTCCTCACCCTCTGGCAGGGGGGCGAAGGGAGCCGCCACGGTTACGGGGCCATTTCCCTTCCCTTGGCTGAGGGGATTGAAAGGTTCCCGGGTCAGCCTCCCGGTCCGGCCAGGACGGGGTAGCCCCTCAACTGCCAGGCCCATATCCCGCCGTAGAGGTTATAGACCTCTCCGACGCCGATGCGGGAGAGGTAGTCGGCGACGGCCATGCTGCGGGAGCCCACCGCACAGTAGACCAGAACCGGCTGGTTCCTGGGGATCTCGGCCACGCGCCTCTCGAGCTGGTCGATGGGGATGAGTCTGGCACCGGCCAGCCGAATCTGGAAGTACTCCCCGGGGGTGCGCACATCGAGCAGGAATATTTTCTTGTCCCGGGAGAGAAGCTCCCTGACCTGTGCCGCGGAGAGATTTTCGACCGCCGCCTGGGCCGTCCCCAGACAGGACCCCAGAATGAATAAAGACAGTAGCATCCGCCTGCAATTCGTCATTCGATTCCACCTTCCGTTCAATCGAGGTTTTATCCTTCAAACTGCATATTATATCCGCCCAGCTGCGGCAAGAGAAAGGGAAAACGCGCAACTCTTGTCTTCGCTGGAGAAACATGCCATCATGCCTGCCGTCTGGCGCCGGTCACCAACGGCCACTCAAAATCAAAGACAGCTTGCTTGAAAGGAAGATCATGGATCGCAACCTCGCGCTGGAAGTCGTGCGCGTCACCGAGGCAGCCGCAGTGGCTTGCGGACGCTGGATCGGCAAGGGAGACAAGATAGCCGCCGACGACGCAGCGACCGAGGCGATGCGCCGCACCCTCGAAACCATCGGTATCACCGGCACCGTTGTCATCGGCGAAGGGGAGATGGACGAGGCGCCGATGCTCTACATCGGCGAGCAGGTCGGCAACGGCTCGCCTCCCGAAGTCGACATCGCCGTCGACCCCCTTGAGGGGACCAGCCTCTGCGCCAAGGGGATGAACGGCGCCATCGCCACCATCGCCATGGCGCCCAAGGGAGGTTTTCTCAAGGCCCCCGACATGTACATGGACAAGATCGCCGTCGGCCCCTCCGCCAAGGGGGCCATCGACATCAACGCCACCCCCGCCCAGAACCTCAAGAGAGTCGCCGAAGCCAAGGGATGCCGGGTGGAGGACCTCACCGTGGTCATCCTCGACCGTCCCCGTCACGAGAAGACCGTTCAGGAGATCCGAAAGGCTGGCGCCTGCATCCATCTGATCACCGACGGCGACGTGGCCCCGGCCATCGCCGCGGCGGTGGAAGGAAGCGGGGTCGACATCCTGATGGGCATCGGGGGAGCCCCGGAGGGGGTTCTCGCCGCGGCGGCCCTCAAATGCATGGGGGGAGACTTCCAGGGACGGCTGGTCTTCATGACCCAGGAGGAACGGGACCGGGCCAAGACCATGGGGGTCGAGGACCCCGAGAAGGTCTACTCCGCCGAGGATCTCGCCCGGGGTGACATCTTTTTCGCTGCCACAGGGGTCACCACCGGCGACCTGCTGCGCGGGGTGCGCTACTTCTCCGGGGGCGCAGTCACCCATTCCCTGGTCATGCGGTCCCGAAGCCGGACGGTGCGCTTCGTGGAATCACGCCACTACTTTGACTACAAACCCGTCTATTGAAGGGCCGGCGGAGCGGGGCGAATCGATTTTGCCCTTGTCATCGCGGGACCGAACTGCTAGAATTTTCAGGCTTTAATCCAATTCTCAGGGGAGCGGCATGGCCATCATCACCATCTCGAGGGAAATGGGCAGCGGGGGGATCCCCATCGCCCACAAGGCAGCCGAGAAGCTGGGCTATACCCTGGTCGACGGGGATGAGATATCCAAGGTCGCCTCCGCCTACGGGCTGACGCCCGAGTCCCTTGAAAAGGCCGACGAGAAGCCACCGGCCTTCGTCGAGAAGGTGGACGAGCAGATCGAAATCGATTTCCACCGTCTCGAGCTGATCATTCTCGAATACGCCCTCAAGGGGAATGTCATCATCTACGGCCGCGGCGGGCAGGATCTGCTTCGGGGGATCAACAGCGTCCTGCGGGTACGCATCGTCGCCCCCTTCGAGGAGCGCGTCGAGCGCTGGGCCGAGCGGGAATGGCTCGACCCCGACCTGGCCCGAATCCTGGTGCGCAAGAGCGACCAGCAGCGAGCCGGTTTCATCAAGTACTACTTCGACCGCAACTGGGACGATCCCCTCAACTACGATTTGCTGGTCAATACCTCGCGGCTCTCCGAGGAGTCGGCCGTGAAGCTGATCTGCGAGGGGGTCAAGGACCGCAACCTCCTCGAGCGCAAGGATCCCGGCAAGAAGATCCTCCAGGACCGGATCATCGGCAAGAAGGCCGAGGTCAAGCTCCTGGCGGACAAGATCATCGAGGGGCTGCACCACTACCACTTCCATCTGAGCGTCCAGGACGGCAACGTGCGGCTCGACGGATACCTCCACGGCGAAGATCAGCGCACCGCCGTGCTCGCCACCCTTCGCACCGTCGAGGGGGTCCGCAAAATCGACGACCACCTGGAGATCCGCCCCTATCGCTCCAGCCCCGAAGAACACTGAAGACGCGACCCCCATCCTCGCACATCACCGGGCCGGCCCTTTTCGGGGCCGGTTTTTTCATGCCCGCCCGGGCCCCCAAACACCTTGTTCCTCCTGTGGCTTCATGGTACCATCGGGTGTTTTTTCACCACCCCCGCACCCGGGGAGACCAAGGAGCTTTCCAACCATGGCTGGACACAGCAAGTGGGCCAACATCAAGCACCGCAAGGGGGCCCAGGACGCCAAGCGCGGCAAGATTTTCACCAAATTGATCAAGGAGATTACGATCTCCGCCAGAATCGGCGGCGGTGACGCCGGCACCAATCCACGCCTGCGCACCGCCATCGACAAGGCCAAGGGCGAGAACATGCCCAAGGACACCATCGAGCGGGCGATCAAGAAGGGAACCGGCGACCTCGACGGGGTCAACTACGAGGAAGGAACCTTCGAAGGGTACGGCCCCGGGGGCGTCGCCGTCATCGTCGAGTTCATGACCGACAACCGCACCCGCACCGTGGCCGATGTCCGGCATATCTTCAGCAAGCACAACGGCAGCCTCGGCGTGAGCGGGTCGGTTGCCTTTCTCTTCGACCGCAAGGGGCTGATCTCCTTCCCCACCGAGCTCGAATTCGACGCCATATTCGAAGCGGCCCTGGAGGCCGGGGCCGAAGACGTGAAGGACGAGGGGGATGCCTACGAGGTCATCACCGCCCCGGCGGACTTCATCGAGGTGAGGGAGGCCCTGGAAGCCAAGGGGCTGAAGTGGGAGACGGCCGAGGTGACCATGCTCCCCCAGACCATGGTCCAACTCGAAGGGAAGCCGGCGGAGCAGATGCTCAAGATGATGGAGAAGCTCGAGGACAACGACGACGTGCAGAACGTCTACGCCAACTTCGACATCTCCAGCGAGGAAATCGACAAGATCATGGGGTAAAGAAAGGACTGGAGGATTCGGGCCACGGGGAAAAGGGATGACAACCTGGCACCTCGAGCCTGAAGCCCCCAACCGGTTTTAATGCGAATTCTCGGCATCGATCCCGGCAGCCGGATCACCGGCTACGGTCTTTTGGAGCAGCGGGGCAACCGCCTGATCCACATTGACAACGGCGCCATCTACACCCTCCCCGGGACGCCCCTGGCCGATCGGCTGAAGCTCATCCATGACGGGCTTTGCCGGGTCATCGAGGAGCATCGCCCCGAGGCGATGGCGGTGGAGCAGATCTTCGTCGCCAAGAACGCCCTCTCGGCCCTCAAGCTCGGCCATGCCCGGGGGGCGGCCCTGCTCGCCGGGATCAACGGAGGGCTGCAGGTCTCCGAATATACCGCCATGCAGGTCAAAAGCGCCGTGGTCGGCTACGGCAAGGCGAGCAAGGTTCAAGTGCAGCAGATGGTACGGGCGCTTCTCAATCTCCCCGAAGCGGCCCAGGAGGATGCCTCCGATGCCCTGGCCGTTGCCATCTGCCATGCCCACAGCCATCACCTGAACCACCGCCTCGCCGCTCCGTTGAAACGCTGAAGAGAGAGCCCTGAACCGATGATCGCCCTTCTGACCGGACAGCTCGCCTACAAGTCGATCAATCACGTCGTCATCGACGTGGGGGGGGTGGGCTATCGCCTGATCGTCCCCCTTTCGACCTTCTACGCCCTGCCCGACGATGGGATGGTGCGCCTGCATGTTCACACCCACGTCAAGGAAGACGCCATCCAGCTCTTCGGCTTTCAAACCCCCGAGGAGAAGGGGATGTTTTCACTTCTGATCGGCGTCACGGGGGTCGGCCCCAAACTGGCCGTTAACATCCTCTCCAACATCCCCGCCGGAGAGTTGCATTCGGCCCTGGCCGAGGGGGACAGCAAACGGCTCTCCGCGGTCCCCGGGATCGGCCCCAAGACGGCGGACCGGCTCGTCCTCGAACTGAAGGACAAGGCCCGTCGTGAAGCGCAGGCCGCGCCGGCGGCCGCGCCGGCGGGGCACCCTCCGAAGACCGACGATCCCTTCGCCGACGCCCTCTCGGCCCTGGTCAATCTCGGCTACAAGGAAAACCTTGCCCGCAAGGCCCTCCAAGCCGTCGAGGTTCCCCCTGAGGGGACCCTGGAGGACCTGCTCAAGGGGGCCCTGAAGATTCTGGTAAAATGAGGGGTCTTCCCGGGCAGCTTCACTCCGTCCGGGGACTAGACCCGCCTGCTCAACGAGACCCCGAGGCCGATGAGTGACCGCCTGATCAGCGCCGACATCACCGGAGACGACGATCCCTTCGAGGCAAACCTGCGACCGCGCTCCCTGGCGGAATACGTGGGGCAATCCAAGGCCAAGGAGAATCTTCAGGTCTTCATCGAGGCGGCCCGGGGGAGACAGGAGGCCCTCGACCACGTCCTCTTCTTCGGCCCTCCGGGACTGGGCAAAACCACCCTGGCCAACATCATCGCCCTGGAGATGGGGGTGAACATCAAGAGCACCTCGGGGCCGGTGATCGAGAAGCCTGGAGACCTGGCCGCGATCCTCACCAACCTCGAGTCCGGAGACGTCCTCTTCATCGACGAGATCCACAGGCTCTCCCCGGTGGTCGAGGAGATCCTCTACCCCGCCATGGAGGACTTTCAGCTCGACATCATGATCGGCCAGGGCCCTTCGGCCCGCACCATCAAGCTCGATCTCCCCCGATTCACCCTGGTCGGAGCCACCACCCGCGCAGGGCTTCTCTCCTCCCCCCTGCGGGACCGCTTCGGGGTGATCAGCCGCCTGGAGTTCTACCGTGACGAGGAGTTGGCCACCATCGTGAGACGCAGCGCACGGATCCTCGGGGTGCGCATCAACGAGGCCGGAGCCGAGGAGATAGCACGACGCAGCCGGGGCACTCCCCGCATCACCAACCGCCTTCTGCGACGGGTGCGCGACTTCGCCCAGGTTCTGGGGGACGGGCTGGTCAGCCGGGAGATCGCCGACAAGTCCCTGGAGCGCCTGGAGGTCGACCGCTGCGGCTTCGACAACATGGATCGGCGGCTGCTGCTGACCATCATCGAAAAGTTCTCCGGCGGACCCGTCGGCCTGGAGACCCTCGGAGCCGCCATCGGCGAGGAAAAGGACACCATTGAAGAGGTCATCGAACCTTTCCTCATCCAGCAGGGATTCCTCGCCCGCACCCCCCGGGGGAGGGTCGCCACAGAACTCGCCTACCGGCACTTCCAGCGATCCCCGGCCGCCCCGGGACGCACAGGCGACCTTTTCTCCTAGCGGGACCTCACAGGGTCTCTGCCCGGCGGAAGGATGTTCTGAGCGACACCTTGGCGGCGAGCGATCCGCCCCGGGAATCCACGGGGGGGACATCAAGGCAGGAGAGGCCATGAGAACCGCCCGATTCACAGCCGCGCAGAAGATAGCCGCAGGGTACATGGCGATCGCCCTGTTCAGCCTTGTGGCCATCATCTATGCCCTGGCCGGGATGCACTC
>JBFHXN010000070.1:0-9668 GCA_041598955.1 Desulfuromonadales bacterium
AGGTCCGGGAGCTCTACCGCAGTCTCTGCGACTGTCTTCTGAAAGGGGAGCTCTTCCATGGCTGATGGTGTGGCGCTGCTGGTCAGTTGCGAACATGGCGGAAACGAAGTCCCGGAGAAATACGGGGGACTTTTCCGGGGTCAGAGTGAAGTGCTGGAGAGCCACCGGGGGTGCGACCTCGGCATTCTCCCCTTGTCCCGCCGGTTCGCCACGGCCTTTCGCGCCCCCCTGGAAGTCTCCACCGTGACGCGGCTGCTGGTCGATCTGAATCGATCCCTTCACAGCCCCACCCTCTTCTCCCCCCTCAGCCGGAGACTCTCCCGGGAAGCCCGGGAAGAGGTGCTCGCCCTTTACTACCATCCCTACAGAAAACGCGTTCGGAACCAATTGGATGCCCTTCTGGACCAGGGGGGGAGGGTGTTGCACCTCTCGGTCCATTCCTTCACCCCCGTGCTGAACGGCCAGAAGAGATATGCCGACGTCGGTCTGCTCTACGATCCGGGACATCCCCTGGAACGGGACATCTGCCTCGCCTGGCAGAGGGAGCTCGCAGCCCTGGCCCCGGAGCTTCGGGTGCGCCGCAACTACCCCTACCGGGGGGTTTCCGACAGCCTGGTGACGACCCTGCGGCGGGTCTATCCAGCGGGGCTCTATATGGGGGTGGAACTGGAGGTAAACCAGGCCCTGCCCCTGAAGGGGGGGGAGGTCTGGAGCTTCGCGCAGGAGCATCTGGTGGGGAGTCTGACCCGCGTCCTGCACCCCGGAGTGCCTTGACAGCCGTCGAGACTGGGCTATTCGTTTACCCTGCCTGCCGGAAGGGATGGAAACGCGAATCACGGGAGGGGAGATAATCCAACACCTCGCCTCGGAGCGGGCTCGGGCGAAAACCTGAATCAAAGGAGGAAAAGCATGAACATGGTGAAAAAGCCACTGCTTCTGGGGATGTTCCTGGTCCTGGCCGTCTCGACGGCCTGGTCCGAAGACAACCTGGACCGTCGGGCCAAGGCCCTGTTCCAGCCGATCCCCCAATCTCCCCCGGTTCTCCAGGGGAATCCCGCTTCCGCGCCCAAGGTCGAGCTCGGAAAGATGCTCTATTTTGATCCGCGGCTCTCATCCTCGGGGCTCATCAGCTGCAACACCTGTCACAACGTGGGGCTCGGGGGGGTCGACCTTCTCGAGACATCGGTGGGCCACGGATGGCAAAAGGGCCCCCGCAATGCCCCTACGGTTCTCAACGCTGTCTTCAACGTGGCCCAGTTCTGGGATGGCAGGGCCAAGGATCTCGCCGAGCAGGCCAAGGGACCGGTACAGGCCTCGGTTGAAATGAACAGCACCCCCCGGAGGGTGGTTGAAGTTCTCAACAGCCTCCCCGGATATGGTGCCTTGTTCAAAAAAGCTTTTCCCGGCGAGAAACAGCCGGTGACCTTCGACAACATGGCCAGGGCCATCGAGGTCTTCGAGTCGACCCTGATCACTCCCAATGCACCCTTCGACCGGTTTCTCAGGGGCGAATCCTCCGGCCTCGGCGCCCTGGAACGGGAGGGACTGGAACTGTTCATGGACAAGGGGTGCGGGAGCTGCCACAACGGGATCAATATCGGCGGCCTGGGGTACTTTCCCTTCGGGGTCACGAAGGTGCCCGACGCAGAAATAATGCCTATCGGGGATCTGGGGCGGTTCAAGGTCACCAACACGGCGGGGGATAAATATGTCTTCCGGGCTCCGCCCCTTCGCAATGTGGCCATCACCCCACCCTATTTTCACTCGGGAAAGGTCTGGAAGTTGCGGGATGCCGTTGCCATCATGGGTTCGGCGCAACTCGGCATCACGCTCACCCCGGCGGAGAGCGACCGAATCGTCTCATTTCTGGGGACTCTGACCGGCGATCAGCCCCGGGTGGAGCATCCAGTCCTTCCGCCCAACACCGATGCAACTCCACGGCCGGCTCTTTAGTCCGCAAGGCGAAGCTGTTCTCATTTCACGCAGGCGGCATCCCGGGTCTCCGGGTGTCGCCTGCGTGTTTGCCCCCCTGTTATTCGAGGTGGAGGGTCAGGCGTTGACAGGGCCCGCAATCCACGAGAGTATTGACGAACACAATTAAGAATCAATGGACAAGAGGGGTTGCCGTGAACCGTTGCACAACTTGGCTTCTTTTACTGCTCACCGTTTCCCTTTCCCTGTACTCTCCGGGTCATGCTCTGTCCGAGACGGCTCCCGCTTCAGCCCAGGTGCCGGCTGCTGCTCCGGCTCCTCCCGTCTACCCTGGGGTGGCCGAGGTCATCCCGCAGCTCTCCAAGCTCACCGAGGCTGCGTCGCAGGCAGAGGCGAAGATCGCCTCCCTGAGCGAGACAGCCTCCTTCGAAGGGCAGCTCAAGACCATCCGCGAACGCCAGGAAGAGCTGACTCGGCGCCTGACAGAACTCGGGGATCCCGCCGGTTGGAGCGTCGACCGGCTTCTGGAGATTCGCCAGCGGCTCAGCGAGAGGAGGAGCAACCAGAAGAAACTTCTCGACGCCATTTCTGCCCGGCTTGCAGATGTGGAGGCGCTGCGCCAGGAATGGCAGGGGAAAAAGGAGTTCTGGAAGGGGTGGGAGGCCTCCCTCAAGGACCCGGCACTGAAGGTGCCGCGGGATGCCTTTCGCAAGCAGCGCTCCCTGGTGGAGGGGATTCTGGAGAAAGCGGCGAGTGTTTCCGCGCCCCTGGTGACCCTGCAGCGGGAGGTGACGGCCCTGCAGGAGAAGAGCCTCGAGGAGTTCAACCGGATCGAGGCCACCCTCAATGCCTTGCGGGGAGAGGTCTTCAAGAAGACATCCCACTCCTTCGCCAACCTCGAATACTATCGTCAGTTCAACGCAGAACTCTGGGCTGCCCTCAAGTCCGGTGCCGCCGGAATCCAGGGCATTGACCGGGAGTTTTTCAAGGAGCAGTGGTGGGTCCTTCTGCTCCAGGTGATGATGGTCTTCGCCCTCTCGGGCTTCATCCGCCATTACCGCAAGCAGAGCGGCGCCACCGCCGAATGGAAGTTCCTTCTGGAGCATTCCTGGGCGACGGGGGTCTTTGTCGCCGTCCTCTCCTTTTCTTTTCTCTACACCCGCCTACCCTCCCTGGGGCGCTTCGTTCTCTGGGTCCTTGCGGTCTACTCGGCGGCGGTGCTCATCTCGGGTCTTCTGCGCAACCCCCGGAAGATCTTCATGGTTTATCTGTTGGCGAGCCTGACCCTTTTTTCCTTGGCCCTGCAGATCATCTCTTTGCCCCATCCCATCTACCGGCTTTACCTGGCTCTTTTAGCCCTGCTGGGGATCCCAGTTCTTTTAATCCTTGCTGCGAATAACGTGCGAGCCCATCGGGGGAAGACGGACGGCTTTACCATGGCCCTGCGCCTCGGGGCCGTGATTCTGTTGGTTTCCTTCATCGCGCAGGTGGGAGGCTACAGCACCCTCTCCTCCCGGCTCATTGAATCGTCCATCAAGTCGGTTTTCCTCGGGCTGTTCGCGGCCATGGCCCTGCGGCTGGGGCGCGGAGGGATCGATTTTCTCCTCGGCCAGGAAATACTCAATCGCTACCGTTTTTTCCGGCGCCACGGCGGGGAGGTGGCCGTTCGTCTCAAGCGGGTTTTCCAGTTTCTGGTGATTGTCTATGCCTGTTTCTATGTCACCGAAGTCTGGGGGTTTTTTGACACCCTGGGGCAGGCCTGGGATGCCCTGATGAGCCTGGGGGTGACCGTCGGTGAAACCAACGTCACTTTTGAAATGGTTTTTTGGGCCCTTCTGGTCCTCTATCTCTCCATCGAGGTCTCCTGGCTGACGCGCGCACTCTTGGATGCCGAGGTGTTTCAGCATACCGGCTATGACCGGGGGGTGCGGGATGCCATCAAGAAGCTTCTTCACTATTCATTGATTTTTGTCGGATTTTTGCTCGCCGTCACCCTGGCCGGGGTCGACCTCCAGGCTTTCGCGTTCATTGCCGGCGCCCTCGGCATCGGCATCGGCTTCGGTCTCCAGAACATCGTCAACAACTTCGTCAGCGGACTCATCCTGCTCTTTGAAAGGCCCATCAAGGCCGGAGATATGGTGGTGATCGACAACGAGTGGGGGACGGTGCGCAAGATCGGCATGCGTTCGACCATTGTCGAGACTCTCGATCAGTCTGAAATTATCGTCCCCAATTCCCAGTTGATATCGGAAAAGGTCACCAACTGGACCCTCTCCACCAAAGTTGCCAGAATCGTGGTTCCGGTGGGGGTGGCCTATGGGAGCGACGTGCCGCTGGTGCTGCGTATCCTGCTCGAAACCGGAACCGGTCACCCCGAGGCCCTTCCTGATCCCGCCCCCTCGCCTATTTTCGTTGGTTTTGGGGACAGCTCCCTCGATTTCGAGCTGCGGGTCTGGATCAACGACATCAGCAAGCGGCTGCGCATTCGCAGTGAGATCGTGCAGGAGATCGATCGGCGGTTCCGGGAGGCGGGGGTGGAGATCCCCTTCCCGCAGCGGGACCTCCATCTGAGGTCGGTGGACGGCAAAGCCACCTTGAGGGTCAGCCGGGAGGAGGAGAAGGGATAAACTGAGAGGGCGGCCGACGGGCCGCCCTCTTCTTTTCGATGCACTGCTGAAATGTTTTGTCGGTTAACTCCAGAGGTCACTGAGCTTGCGGCGCTGACGCTCCAGGCTTTTTTGTCCCCGGTCCAGAGTGTTCAGGAATGTTTTGCGCCAGTCTTCAGCCACATCGCCTCCGCGCGCCGCCAGACGGGAAGTTCTCTCCCCGAGGTCTTCGACCATGTCGTTGACCGAACGGGTCGAGTCCCGGATGAGTTCTTCTGTGTCATCGACGACCTGGCCAGCGTACCGGGTGATCTGCCTCCGTGTCTTTTTTCCTGATTGGGGAGCGAAGAGCAGCCCCAGGCCCGCCCCGATAATACCTCCTGCAATCAGCATGAGGGCGCCGACCGTCGCCGTCTGATTTCTGTCTGCCATGACATTCCTCCCAAGTTAGGTGCTTACAGGATTTTTAGCACAGAAAGGGAATCCTGCAAGGTTGAGGGTTTGTCCAGCGGGGGAAAAACATGCTATGTTGCCTCTTCAACAATTCTAAAGCAGAGGATGGTTGGAATGATGGATTCGAGAAAAGCCGTTGTCCTTGGAACGGGACGCGCCCTGCCTGAAAAGGTGCTGACCAATGCCGAGCTTGAGCAGATGGTTGAGACCTCCGAACGATGGATCGTTGAACGCACGGGGATCCGCGAGCGGCGGATGGCCGAGCCCGGAACACCTCTTTCTGGTCTCGCTTCCGAGGCGGCCCGAGAGGCCCTTTCAAATGCCGGAATATTGCCCGAAGAGGTTGACCTGATCATCCTCGGAACCGTGACCGGAGACATGAAGTTTCCGGCCACCGCCTGCCTGGTCCAGGATCAGATAGGAGCATCAAAGGCAGCGGCCTTCGATATCTCGGCAGCCTGCTCCGGGTTTCTCTATGGCCTGCAGATGGCCGAGGCGATGATGCGGGCCCAGGGTTACCGTCGGGCTCTGGTCATCGGAGGGGAAGTGCTCACCAGCATGGTCAACTGGCAGGATCGGGACACCTGCGTGCTCTTCGGGGATGGAGCCGGCGCCGTGGTGCTCGGCCTCGAAGAGGGCCAGCGTGGAGTTCTCGCGACCTACCTGCGCAGCGACGGGGCATTCAGCCGCCTGCTTTACAATCCGGGGTGCGGGAGCCTCAATCCTCCCACTGTCGAGAACGTCCAGGAGAATCTTCATACCATCCGGATGGAAGGGCGGGAGGTTTTTCGGCACGCCGTGGTTTCCATGACAGATGCTCTGGAGAGGGTCCTGGAAAAAGCGGGACTTGCCATCGGAGATCTCGATCTGCTGATTCCCCATCAGGCCAACCTGCGGATCATCGAGGCGGTCGGCAAGCGTTTCGGCATTGCTCCGGAGAAAGTCTACGTCAACGTCGATCGTTACGGAAACACCTCGGCCGCCTCCATTCCCATCGCCCTCGATGAGGCGCGCCGCAACGGCATTTTGGCCGACGGTCAGACGGTCGGTCTGGTGACCTTCGGAGCTGGGTTTACCTGGGCCGCCGGGGTCGTCCGCTTTTGAGAAGCGGGATGAGACCATTGCCGTGAGGCAGTCTCACCGACCAAGACAAAAAGGCCCGGGCAAAAGCCCGGGCCTTTTTGTCTTGGTTATACGGAGGTAATCGTTACTTCTGGAAAAGAGTCTTGAGGATTTTCGGGTCGGCTTCGTTTTCAGCCAGAATAACATGGCAGAGGTTGCAGTCGCCGGAAATCGTCTCGCCTGTCTCCGAGGTGTGGCTCTCGTCGTGGCAGCGGAAGCAGCCGATGTCGAAGCTTTCCCCGTGGCCGATATGGTTGACGTAGGTCCCCCACTCGATCTTCATCTCGGGGAAGACGTTCAGGGCGAAGGCATTCTGTACGCCCTTGATCGATCTGTCGAGCAGCTCAGGTTTGGCCTTGATCAGGTCGGCGTAGTTCTTCTCGTACCACTCCCGCAGTTGGCTGGCAATCTTGACCCGGGCTTCGTCGGAGGAGGTGTAAGGTTGGTTGACGACCTCCAGGGCCTGGCGCTTGATGAAGGGAAGCTCTCGGGCGATCTCCCCGGAGAGGACGGCCTCGTCAAGGGCCGTTTCGGCCAGGCGATAGATGTGGGTGGGGCGGTTGTGACAGTCGATGCAGTCCATCACCCGGTTCTCGAGTTCACCCTCGACAGCGGCGCCCTCGCTGCGGTAGACCACCTTGGTGCCGTCGGCCTTGGTCAGGGTGACCTCAGGGATGGTCAGGCGCTTGGGGTCGGCCAGATAGGTGATCTTGTTTTCCTTGGCGACGTGCCAGTGAATGCCGTGCGCCTGCTCGGCCATGCTTCCCGCCGAGCCGATCTTCATCAGCATGACGGTTTGGACGAGGGAGTTCTTTTCGTCAGAAAGGTAGCGGTTTTTGACCTGGAGTTTATCGCCATGGAACTTGTCGGGGCGATGGCACTGCTCGCAGGTTTCCCGGGCCGGGCGCAGACCGTGAACGGGGGTTTGGATCGGTCGAGGGTGGGTGTTCATGGCGACCGCCAAGAGCTGGCGGGCGCCGGAGATTTTTGATTTGACGAACCAGGTGGCTCCGGAACCGATGTGGCACTCCACGCAATGGACCCTTGAGTGGGGGGAGTTCTCGTAGGCGGTGTACTCAGGCTTCATGACGGTGTGGCAGAATTCCCCGCAGAAGCTGTTGGATTCCATGTAGTGATAGCCGCTGTAGGCCAGGAGACTGATGATGAAGAAGTTCACGCAGGTCAGAAAGACCCCGAGAAAGATCAGCTTCCGAACACGGGAGAACTTGGTCTCGTCGGTGAAGTGCTCCTTGAGGTAACCCATGGTAAAGAGACGCACTTCCTCTTTCCCCTTGAGGAAAAAGAGTCCGATGAAGACCATGATCAGGCCGGCCATGAAGGCTGGACCCAGGACCATGTAGATGAAGCCACCAAAATAGGGGTTGTTGATGTGCAGCCAAGTGTCGAGAATCACCAATCCCAGCAGAAAGGGGAAGGTGACGGTGGTGATCATGGCGCCGATCAGGGAGACGCGGCTTCGGCCGATCCCCTTGAAGAAAGCGTCAAAGATTTGCGAAATGCTCTTCATTCCATGGCCTCCTGTGGCGGGTTTTGCCTGCAATGGTTGGGATGGTATGTATTCACCTGGTGCTTCGGGGTCAGGCCAGTATATCGGGAATCCGGCAGGTGAGCCGGTTGATCAGAGAGGAGTTTACAGCAAAATCCAATCTGTGAAACCCTGGGAAAGAAAATCCCAGGGGAAAGGCCAGCGGGATAGCGAGGGCTGACAAAGAAAAAGGCTGCACCCCACTTTGGGGGGGGTGCAGCCTTCCGGTTTCAGGGGCTTGGTGTGACCGGAGAGGCACGCCCTTCCATGTCAGTCTGGAGAGAGGCTTTTCTTTCCGGAAACCGCTTTGTGCCGGAGGACGGGCTGGCTCGATGTGGCGATTGACTTAATGGCCGGTGACGGCGCCGAACCAGCCAGCCACGAACTCAAAGGGGCCACCGGCGGTTGCGAGTCCGCCAACAAGGGCGGCGATGGCCCAGATGCCGATCAGGCCGATGACGCCGATGGTCATGACCATGGAGACCCGAAAGGCGATCTGCAGCAGGGTGACTCCGACTTGCGAGGAAGCTTTCTCATTGACCTGAACAGCAGTAGCGGCGCGTTCCATAGATGGTCTCCTTTCTCGGGGCGAAAAGTCTTGGCTGTGTGCCTCGGTAGAGGCTGAGTATTATTTTGGCTAGATGATAACAGGCCACCACAAGGGTGTCAAGAAAAAACCCAATAAAAACAACCCCTTAGGTGACAGCTGGAGTGTTAAGGAAAGAGGGCAAAAGGCCCTGATATAAAAATACGAATCAAATGATTCATTAAAACCTGACAGCCGGGGTTGGTAGGTGCGGAGAATGGGCCCGGAGAAAAGGATTTGTTCGGGCGGATGGAGTTCGGGTGAGTTGGTGGAAATGACCGATGTTCTGGCGAAAAGAGGTCAAGGGGTGGGGTCGGGAGAGGGCAGGGTCAAAAAGAGGGGGCCCCCGGTCGTTCGGGGGCCCGGGGAGCTTCAGTTGGGTCTGTCTGAGCGGCTTTGGGCTGCATGGGTCGTCCCTCCCGCCTGAACCCAGGCTTCCTTCATTGCACTGACAAAGACCTGGCAGCTTTCACACTGCATGAGCTCCTTGGCGCAAGCGGTATTGGCCCGCTCCCAGCAAGGGCTTGTATTGTCTACGAAGGCCGAACAGGTCTCCCGCTTCTCAGGAGGGCAACTCTTGATTTCCCAGCAGGGGCTGACCTGAAGCAGCTTCTTGATTCCGGGGATGCTGATTCCCTCGTCGTGAATCAAGTGGCGTAGGCACTGAATCCATTCGATGTCGTCGTTGGAGAAATAGCGCTTCTGCCCTTTGCGGTGGGGTTTGATCAGGCCCTCCTCCTCGTAGATGCGGATGGTTCTAGGGTGGAGGCCCAGGAGCTTGGCGGCTACGCTGATGGGAAAGATCGGGTCGTTGTTTGCAATGGCCATGGATATCCACCTCCGGGGAGCTTTCGAGGGGTGTCGGACCAGGGGGGGGTCTGCGTGCGGCGAGGGAGGTGACGGAGCGCCTATTGGCCCACCCCTTAACCTTACAGGGGCAATGTGTAAAAAACCAGCAAAAATAGAACAACGTTATGTTATAAGCCTTTAACCCACTTTTTCTCCTGGGCAGGGTAGCCACACCTTTGGGGCTAGGGCTGCCCAGGGGGGGGCGCTGCCCTGCTTCGTCGTAAGCTGATCAGGTCTTTCTGCGCTCCTTGCAGGAAGCGGAGGTCGTTGTTTCTTTGGCTTCCTTCATGGCGCGGATAAAGAAATCACAGTTGCTGCACTGGGTGAGTTCCTTTGCGCAGGCCGTGTTGGCGCGCTCCCAGCACGGAAGGGTCTTGTCGACATAGGCGGAGCAACTTTCGCGCTTCTCCTGAGGACACCCCTTGATTTCCCAGCAGGGGGTCAGGTCGAGGAGTTTCTTGATGCCCGGGATGCTGATCCCTTCATCGTGAATGAGGAAGCGAAGGCATTGGACCCACTCGATGTCGTCGTTGGAGAAGTAGCGTTTCTGCCCCTTGCGATGGGGTTTGATGAG
>JBFHXN010000071.1:0-9533 GCA_041598955.1 Desulfuromonadales bacterium
ACTCGAAGGGCTTGGAGGTTCTCTCGCACAGGTCCCTGATCTGCTGCAGCTTCCCCTTGGGGAGGCTGTCGGTATCGGCCAGAAGCCGACCGACGACGGTCGACTTGCCATGGTCCACATGGCCGACGATCACGATGTTCATCTGTTCCTGGGTCTTCATGGGCCCCTTCCGGTTCGGAAATGGTTTGGCTTCTGTCGTGGAGATCACTCGGGAAGACCTCGAGCTTCTACATGTACCCATCGCGCCGAAGGGTTTCAAGCCCCCCGCCGTCGTCTTTGTCCTGGGCCCGGCCGGAGCGTTCGGCAATGTTGCTCAGCTGGCCGCTTTTAAGCTCGTGGATGATCTCGTCGACGGTGCGGGAGGTCGATTCTATGGGAGTGGTGCAGGGCCAGCAGCCCAGGGAGCGATACCGCTTGCCTTCGCCCTGGTCGTAATAGAGGGAGACGGTCGGGATATCCTCCTGCCGGATATATTCCCAGATGTTGAGTTCGGTCCAGTCCAGCAGGGGATGGATTCTCACGTGGGTCCCGGGGGCGAAATCGGTCTTGTAGTAACTCCAGAACTCGGGGGGTTGATCCCCGATGTCCCAGTTGGCGGAACGGTTGCGGGGGGAGAAGTATCGCTCCTTGGAGCGGGAACCCTCCTCGTCGGCCCGCACTCCGGCAATGACCCCCGTATAGGGTTCGATGTTGCGGTCCCTCTCGTATCTGCCGAGTTCGTGATTGAACCGCTGCCGGGGCCAGGAGCCGTCGAGGGTATGCTTCAGGGCATTGGTCTTGAGATTGCGGCAGCAGGTGATGCGGTCGCAATTCCCGTCGGGGAAGGTTTCTTTCTTCTCGATCGCTTCGGCGTTTTCGCCGACCACCATCGTCAGCCCCCACTCCCTGGTGAGCCGATCCCGGTATTCGATCATTTCAGCAATCTTGTAATGGGTGTCGATATGGACCAGGGGAAAGGGAACATGGCCGTAAAAAGCCTTCCGGGCCAGCCAGAGCAGCACCGTGCTGTCCTTGCCGATGGACCAGAGCATGCCGAGGTTCTTGAAGCTGGCATAGGCCTCCCTGAGGATATGGATGGAGATGTTTTCCAGTCTCTTCAGGTGAGCGAATTCCGCGGGGGCTGTTTTTTTCATCTGTATCACTTCCTGTCTGGTGTTGTTCTTTCTGGCAATGCGAAGGGCTGAAACCCTGCTTCTCCCCGAGGTCTAGATCATCAGGGCACTGAGATCGTCCTTGTAGAGCATCTTCTCCAGGTGGTCCAGCACTTGACGGACCGAGGCGTCGACTGTCTGCCGCGAAGTATCGATGGTCAGTTCGGGAGAGAGGGGCTCCTCGTAGGGGCTTGATATGCCGGTGAAGTTCGCTATCTCGCCGGCCCGGGCCTTCCGGTAGAGCCCCTTGGGGTCACGCTGCTCACAGACGGCCAGGTCGCAGCGGACATAGACCTCGACGAACTCACAAGGCCCCAGGATGGCCCTGACTCTATCCCTGTCCTCGCGAAAAGGAGAGATGAAGGCAGCCAGCACAATCACTCCGGCATCGACAAAAAGCTTGGCCACCTCTCCGATACGCCGGATGTTTTCCCGACGGTCTTCATCGGTAAAGCCGAGATCCTTGCTGAGGCCATGACGAACGTTGTCGCCGTCGAGCACGTAGGTGTGCCAGCCCTGGCGGAAAAGGGCCTCGTGAACCCCGTGGGCCAGGGTTGACTTTCCCGAGCCCGAAAGCCCCGTAAACCAGAGCACCAGGGATCCATGTCCGTTACGGCAATGGTAGTCCTTCTTCGTGATGCTGCTGTCATGCCAGACAATGTTCGTCGCCTTGACCTTCATCAGAAACTCCAGACCAAAGGGATGATGATCAGGGCGACCGTCATGAAAATCAGGTTCATGGGAATGCCGATCTTGAGAAAGTCCGAGAAACGATACCCCCCCGGACCATAGACCATCAGATTGGTCTGGTAGCCGATGGGGGTGGCGAAACTGGCCGAAGCGGCGACAGCCACGGCAATGGCGAAGGGCATCGGGTCGAGCCCCGCCTTTGCGGACGCCGCCATGGCGATGGGAAAGACAAGGGCGGCGGCGGCGTTGTTGGTGATGACCTCGGTCAGAACCGAGGTCGCCAGATAGATGGCCGCCAGCAGCCCCAGGGGCCCCAGGTTCCGAAAGCTGTCGATAATCAACTGGGCCAGGATCCCGGCCGCGCCGGTCTTCTCGAGGGCCCGGCTGATGCCGAGGGAGGCGGCGATGACGATGAGCACGTTGAGTTCGATGGAACGGCGCGCCTCCACCACCGTCACCGCCCGGGTGAAGAGCAAGACCATCGCGGCCAGAGTGGCCGCCTCCAGGATGTCCATGACGCCGCTGGCGGAGAGCCCCACCATCCCGAAGAGGGTCAACAGGGCAACAGAGGACTTCTTGCGGTTGACTTCGGGCAGCTTCATGACCTTGCTGACCATGTAGAAGTCCCTGGACTGGTTCCATCGCTTGAAAAAGTCGTCCCCCGTCAGAAGCAGCAGGGTGTCCCCCGGCTTGAGCACCAGTCGGCCGAGACCACTGTCGATTTTCTCCCCGTGCCGGTGCACGGCCAGCACGGCGGCATCATACCGAGCCCGGAAATTTCCTTCCTTGATGGTCTTGCCGAGCATGGGGGAAGAACGGGAGACCACCGCCTCGATCACCCGGCCCTGGCCGCTTTTCTGCAAGCTCCTGAAAAATTCGGCCTCCTGGGTTGGAACGATGCCGGGAAACCTCTGAAGGCCGACCACCCCCGAAACCGCCCCAATGAAAAAGAGGTGATCGCCTGCATGGAGCTGGTCTCCCGGCCGCACCGGAGCCAGGGTCTCTCCATCGCGCACGATCTCGGCGAGAAAGAGCTGGTCGAGCTGACGAAGTCCCGCCTCCTCCACCGTTTTTCCCAACAGGGGGCTTTCGGGGAGCACCTTCATCTCCAGCAAATACTCGCGACCCTTCTGCATAAAGGATTCAGAGAGGTCGGGATTGCCGGGGAGCAGGCGGTAGCCGAAAAGGATCAGGAACAAAATCCCGGCGAGGGCGCAGGGAAGGCCGACCCAGGCCAGATCGAACATGCCGATGGAGCGCTGGGCCGATTGCTGCAGCATGCCGTTGACCACTAGGTTGGTGGAGGTCCCGATCAGGGTACAGATCCCCCCGAAGATGGAGGCATAGGAAAGGGGGAGCAGAAACTTGGACGGAGAGATCCGGTTGCGCAGGGCCCAGTCCCGGATGGTGGGGGTGAACATGGCCACCACCGGTGTGTTGTTGAGAAAGGCCGACATGCAGAAGACCGGTGCGATCATCCTCAGCAGCGAGCGTCGGCCACCGCCGCTGCGCCCCATGATCCGGTTGGCGAATAACTCCAGAAGGCCCGAGGTCTGGGCCGCATAGGCGACGATAAAGAGGATGGCCACGGTCAGCATGCCGGTGTTTGAAAAGCCGGCAAAGGCCTCCTTGGGGGTGAGGACCCCACTGATGACGAGAACCCCCAGGGCTGAGAAAACCAGCACGTCGGGGGCCTGCAGTTCCAGGATCAGGCCGACCAGCATGGCCGCGACGACAACCAGGGCTAGGATCGCTTCAGGGGTCATAGGATACACAAGACATCTTCGTCACAGAGGGCAACGAGGAGGGACGAACGGGGCCATTACCTCCCAAGGTCATGATCCGTCTCCCAGTGACCGACGAAACGTGGTGGGCGACCTTCGCATCTTGTGGCCCCGGAGGGCGCGGGAGGGTCTGTTGAAATAGCGACGCATCACCTTGAAGACTGGTTGCATTGCGTAAAACATCCATAGCGGAAAGAAACGACGCACCAGCTCTCTTGACTTGGAGATCTCCAGTCTCCCCTCCTTGGCGAGTCGAAGCATGTTTCGGCAGTATTTCAATAGAAGGTAGATCCGAAGGAGTTTTCTTGGTCTCACATACGGCCTATCGCACCATTCCTCGATAAGCAGAAGAGAATCACCCAAAGCATTCTGTGTTCTCTTGTTGACCTGGGTCATTTGTCCATCGTGGACCCGAAAAGCCACCAGGGGGTCAGCCAGGTAGAAAAACCGCCCCTGCTCCAGCAGGTGGAACCACATCTCAAGATCCAGAATCTGCCTGTACCGGCTATCAAATCCTCTTTTGGCCTGACTCCGACGAAAAATCACCGCCGTCGGCTCACCGATACTGTTGTGGAAACGAAACAGTCCGTCTCTGATAATGTCGATTCCCGGGCGACAAAGTCCTTCACGATAGTGGGAAGCCACCCTCAAAGGGATTCCATCCTTGTCGACGACCAGCCTCCCCGACGCCGCAAGAGAGATTTTCGGGTCCTCCATGGCACGGACAAAAAGGGAGAGAGCCTCGGAGTGTAGGAAGTAATCGTCGGCCAGGACATACTTGAGCAACTCCCCCTGCGCCAACTCAAGACAGCGATTAAAATTGCCCGCGAGACCTAGATTTCTCTCGTTCCGAATGAACACGATCCGTGGGTCGGCTTCCGCGTAAAGGCGAATGATGTCAACCGTTTCGTCTCGAGAGGCGTCATCGATGATGATCAATTCAAAGTCATTGAAGGTCTGGGAAAGGATAGTGTCTATGGTCTGGGCCAAAAACGGGGCACTGTTGTATGTCGGAATGCAAACACTAACCTTGGGCATAATGCCTTATCTCTCGCCCGAAAGTGAACCTGAAAAAGAGAAAAATCTTCGCCGATGTCCTATTGTTGAATATGATGCCGATGGAAATATAGGTTTCGCATATATTTCATAACTTCTAATTGACACAATTCTCAAAACACCAGACAAAAAAGGGTCTTCACAATACAACCTCACGTATTCGATATGCCAAGATTTGACCAATTTCGAGAAATTACAACTGGAGAATAACCCCCTCTAAGAAAAGACACTCGAACAACAGTTCCATTCACGAAAAGGGAAGGGTAATGACAAACCGGATATTTAACCGCTCTTGGAGGAAAAAACCTCGGCCTCCGCGAGGAGAACTCCTTTCCTGTCCTTCTCCGAAAGTACCGGCTCATCCGAAAGGGGCCAGTCGATGGCCAGGGAAGGATCGTTCCACACAAGACAACGCTCCTGGGCAGGAGCGTAATAGCCGGTGGTCTTGTAAAGAAACTCCGCCGCCTCTGAGAGAACCAGAAACCCGTGGGCGAACCCCTCTGGGATCCATAACTGTCGTTTGTTCTCGGCAGAGAGAACTTCACCAATCCACTTTCCAAAGGTCGGGGAACTGCGCCTGATATCCACCGCCACGTCGAAGACCTCACCGACAACACAGCGGACCAGCTTGCCCTGAGCAGCGGGGGGCAACTGGTAGTGCAGCCCTCGAAGTACGCCCCGGGCCGAGCGGGAATGGTTGTCCTGGACGAACCTCACGTCGAGCCCCGTCGATCCCAGAAAGGCGCCCTCGTTGTAACTCTCATAGAAAAACCCCCGCTCGTCGCCGAACACTTTCGGCATGATGAGAAGGACTTCGGGGAGCGCAGTGGGGATCACCTTCACAGACCGACACCGTCCCGCAAGACCATCTCCAAATAATCCCGGTAACTCGACCTGGGGGTTTCAGCGATGATTTGCTGCATCCTCGCCCCGTCGATGAACCCCTTGCGGAAGGCGATCTCCTCGAGACAGGCTATCTTCAGCCCCTGGCGGGCCTCCAGAGTGCCGATGAAATGGCTCGCCTCCAGAAGGCTCATGTGGGTGCCGGTGTCGAGCCAGGCGATCCCGCGCCCCAGACGCTCCACTTTGAGCTGCCCACGCCTCAGGTACTCGAGGTTGACGTCAGTGATCTCCAACTCCCCCCGGGGCGAGGGCTTGAGCCCCCGGGTGATGCCGACGACCTGAGGGTCGTAGAGGTAAAGCCCCGGGACAGCGTAGTGGGACTTGGGCTTCTGGGGCTTCTCCTCGAGACTGAGTACCTGCCCTTCGCGGTCGAACTCCACCACCCCGTAACGCTCGGGGTCGGTGACCGGGTAGCCGAAAACCATGGCTCCCTCTGTGAAATCCTTCACAATCCGGTCGAGCCCCATCTTGCCGTAGAAGAGGTTGTCGCCGAGGATCAGGGCCACGGGGTCCCCCCCGATGAACTTTTCCCCCACCAGGAAAGCCTGGGCGATCCCCTTGGGCTCGGGCTGCACCGCGTAGGAGAGCCGGATGCCGAAGCGGCCGCCATCCCCCAGCAGGGCCTCGAACCTGGGGGTATCCTGGGGGGTGGAAATGATGAGGATCTCGTCGATCCCGGCCATCATCAGGGTCGCCAGGGGATAGTAGATCATCGGCTTGTCGTAGACCGGCTGGAGCTGTTTGCTCGCCACCAGGGTCAGAGGGTAGAGCCGGCTTCCGGCCCCCCCGGCGAGAACGATTCCTTTGCGAATGCCTCTCATGCGCTCCCTTTCTGAAGCTCTTCACGACGTTGAACGTAGTCTTTCAGGCTCGCCCGCCAGTCGGGAATTTCGGCGCCCGTCGCTCTGCGGTACTTCGCCTTGGAGAAGACCGAATAGGCGGGACGCCTGGCGGGCAACGGGTACTCCTCCGTGGAAATGGGGAAGACCCGCCTCGCCTTCACCTCCTCGGTGGAGGCAAGACAGGCGAGGATCGCTTTGGCGAATTCATACCAGCTGGCCTCACCGGCGCCCGAGACGTGGTAGATCCCGAAGGGTTCGGCCCCCACTGGGTTCTGAGGAAGGTCAAGAAGGTTAAAGAGGGCCCGTGCAAGATCCCGCGTATAGGTGGGAGTGCCGACTTGGTCGGCGACAATGCGCAACTCCTCCCTTTCCTTGCCCAGGCGAATGATGGTTTCGACGAAGTTCTTCCCGCCGGGTCCGTAGAGCCAGCTAGTGCGCACGATGAAGAACGCCTTCAGGCCGCTGGCCAGAATGGCCTGCTCTCCGGCCAGCTTGGAGCGCCCATAGGCCGACCGGGGGTTGGGCCGATCCTCTTCCGTGTAGGGGGAGCCCTTCTCCCCGTCGAAGACGTAGTCGGTGGAGATATGGAGCAGCGTCGCCCCGCAGAGAAGGGCCGCTTCGGCCAGATGGCCCGGCCCCGCCCCGTTCACCTCTGTTGCGAGGGGCTCTTCCGCCTCGGCCCCATCCACATGGGTATAGGCGGCACAGTTGAGAATGACGTCCGGACGAAGGGAGGTCAACTCCTTCAGGACCCGGCTGCGGTTCGTCACGTCGAAATCAGACCGGCCAAAGGGGAGAATCTCATACTCGGGGGGAGCCATCTCCCTGACCATCCGGGCGAGCATCCCCCCCGCGCCGATCAGGGCCAGCCGCCGCTTGATTGAACCCATTCAGCGCCCCTCGTACATCCGGCTGTAATACTCCCGGTAGGATCCGTCGACCACCGAGGCCATCCACTCCCCGTTCTCCAGGTACCAGCCGATGGTGCGGCGGATCCCCTCCTCGAAACTGACCGAGGGCTCCCAGCCGAGTTCCTCCCTGATTTTGGAGGCATCGATGGCATAGCGCCGGTCGTGTCCGGGGCGGTCCTTGACGAAGCGGATGAGGGAGCGACGGGGCGCCCCCCCGGAGAGCGACCCTGCCCTTTCGTCGAGCAGGTCGCAGATGGTCTGCACCACCTCGATATTCTGCTTTTCGTTGTTCCCCCCGATGTTGTAGGTCTCCCCCAGCCGTCCCCCAGCCAGCACGGCCAGGATCGCCGAGCAATGGTCGAGGACGAAGAGCCAGTCGCGGACATTCTTGCCGTCGCCGTAGACGGGAAGATCCCGACCGACGAGGGCGTTGTTGAGAATGAGCGGGATGAGCTTTTCGGGGAACTGGTAGGGGCCGTAATTGTTGGAACAGTTGGTGATCAGAACCGGCAGGCCATACGTGTGGCCGTAGGCGCTCACCAGATGATCCGAAGAGGCCTTGCTCGCCGAATAGGGGGAACGGGGGTCGTATGGGGTCGATTCGGTGAAGAGCCCAGTTTCGCCGAGGGAGCCGTAGACCTCGTCGGTGCTCACGTGGAGAAACCGTGTCAGTTGCTGGGCGCCGGCGGATGCGGTACCGAGCCAGGCTTTGCGGGCCGCCTCCAGAAGAGTGAAGGTGCCGACGATGTTGGTGCGGATAAACTCACCGGGGCCGCTGATGCTCCTGTCGACGTGAGACTCGGCGGCGAAATGAACGACGGTGTCGACCCCCTCCTCCCGGAACAGATTCTCGACCAGTTCCCCGTCACAGATATCCCCTTGGACGAATCGGTAGCGGGGGTCGGCCTCGATGTCCCGGAGGTTGGAGGGGTTGCCGGCATAGGTCAACTTGTCGAGATTCACCAGGTGGACGTCAGGCAACGTCCCGAGGGCCATCCTCACGAAGTTGGCGCCGATAAAACCGCAGCCGCCAGTGACCAAAATTGACTTCATCTATATCCCCTTGCTTTTCTGTTAATAAACCCCCGGTCTTCAGGAGGAGCGTGAATGAAAAAATCCCCTCCGCCACAAACCGGCACCGCGGGAGAGTGGAGAATCTCTCGTCCTTTGCCAAGTAGCCCAACCAAAAGGTGAAGGTCCTTCCGTATAATCCTACCGGGTACCATATCTGAGTCGAAAGGGTCAAACGCCCCCCTGGCCCAGGACCCATGTGGTAGCAGCGGAGAGATCATCAAAACAAAGGGCAATCCCTTGTTCCAGCTTGACCTCCTCCCGGACCCCGTAGCCGGTGCGAACCAAAAGGGGAGTGCACCCCGCCCGTCGACCTGCTTCGACATCCCCGAGTTTGTCGCCGATCATGAAGGAAGCTGCGAGGTCGATGCCGAGCTCACGGGCCGCCTGCAGCAGCATTCCAGGCGCTCCCTTCCTACAATCGCACTCGGTACGGAAGGCCCCCACACCCTCGGTGGGGTGGTGGGGGCAGACATAGAAGGCGTCGACCGCTGTGCCGTGGCGAGAGAGTTCCCCCTGCAGGTGGCGGTGCAAGCTTTCTACCTCTTCGAGACCGAAATACCCCCGCGCCACTCCTGACTGGTTGGTGACGACAATGACCAAGAATCCAGCCTCCTTCAGACTCCTTATCGCCAGAGGCGCCCCGGGGATGAATTCGAAATCCTCGACCCGGTGAAGATAGTCCTTCTCGACATTGATCGTCCCATCGCGATCGAGAAAGACCGCCCGAGATTTCCCATACGGGGATGGAGCCCCCTGCATCACAGGAGATACCCCTTCTCGAACCCCTGCCGTAAAACCCGAGATTCAAGACTTCGAGTAGTTCTCATGACTCTCATATCCTGCGGGGACCTGAACCCCAAGGAAAGCTCCAAGCTTGTTCCACTTGTCCGGGTCCTCCAGTTGCCCAACATGAAGAGCGTCTGGGGCATGCCTGCTGAAGAAATCGACGACTTCTTCGTTATGCAGTCGGTATATTTCCTTGTAATGTTCCTCAAGCCCAATAAGCTTCAGGGTCTTGTTCATTTCCAGACTGTTTTCCATCTTCTCGTCGATTTGACCTTTCTTCAACAGGCAAAGATATTCCAGCTCTCTTCTGTATATTTTGCAGTGTACTCTGCTAGC
>JBFHXN010000072.1:0-9434 GCA_041598955.1 Desulfuromonadales bacterium
CGGGACGCCTTTGCCAAACTCTTTTCCCCCTATCTCTGAGCGACCGAAGCCTGGGGGATAAAAAAAGAGAGCGGCCGGTTGGGCCGCTCTCTTTTTATCATTCGGGAGGGGGAGACTCCTTCCCCTCCTTGTCGGCCTTCCGCACGGGAAGGCTGCAGCTGTCGGAAAGTCAGGTCTGCACGCCGAGTCGGGGAAGAATCCAGCGGTTGAGCACGTACCAGACGACGAGAATGCCGAGCAGGAAAAGCAGATCCATGGGTTGCCTCCTTTTATATGCGAAATTGAATATACAACAGGACCCTCCTCAAATGCAAGGAAGCCTCTCAGGAGGCCTCTTGACGGCGGCGGAGGCCCCGGTATAGTTCTGGGCACCGTTGCAACCGACCGACAGGAAGGGAGAAGACCGATGAAAAGAAGAGAATTCCTGAGAAATTCCACCCTGGCCGCAGGCGCAGTGTTTGCAGCCGCTCCGGTTCTGGCCGCCAAGGCCACCCCGGCCATTTTCAAGGGGTACACGGAGGTGGATGCCGCCCTTTTCCAGGGGGTCAACCGTGCCGCCGACCCGGCGAACAGGTCGTTGCTGGAGAAAAAGCACCTCCCCCTCATCGAAGCTCCGTCCCGGGTGAAGGCCGGAGAACCCTTTACCGTCACGGTGACCGTGGGGGAGGTCCTCCACCCCATGTCGGCTCCCCATCACATCGCCTGGGTGGAGCTCTTTGCCGGCAACGAGCCGGCGGGAAGGGCTGAATTCAGCCCTCTTTTCGGGCAGCCCCGGGTAAGCTTCTCCCTGGTTCTGGACCGCCCCGTCACCCTGGTGGTTCGGGAATACTGCAATCTGCACGGTCTCTGGGAGACGCGCCAGGAGGTCACGGTGGCCTGAGGGCCCAGGGGTCTTTGGCCTTCCTCCTCCAAGGCCCCTTTGCAACCGTCTCACCCAAAGAAAAAGCCGCCCGTCGGGGCGGCTTTTTCTTTGGGTTGATCCCTCGGGATCAAAGGTCGTTGATGACGTCGAAAACCACGCGGGTCTTGACGTTCATGATGCCGATGTCGGCCCCGACCCTGATGCGCACATACCCGTCGGGAAGCCGGGAGAGGCGCCCCTCGAGGCTCGGGGGGAGAGCCTCCCACCCCTGGCCGGGGGGAAGGGTGCCATGCTTGGCCAGCTTTTTCTGGTGGCCTGGAGGAACCTTCCCCTTTTTGGCCAGGCCGGGAGGGAGGCTCTTGCGGTAATAGTCGGTGATCATCGCCCGGTCCTGGTTGCTGAAAGCGACGTCGACCCGGGTGTTGCGGTCCTGGATGGAGACCTGCCCGTAGCCGGGAGAGGTGGCGCATCCGGCGGGGATCATGAGCAGAGCGAGGGCCGCCAGGGCGAAGAGGGTCCAGGGAATCGGAAGTCGATAGGCCTTGCCGTTCATGGGTCTACCTCCTTGGGTTGGAAAAGCGGGTCTCCGGAAGAGGCCGGAGTCCACTCAGATCAGAAGCACGGGGAGCCTCACCTTGTGCAGGACGTGGTTGGTCACCGAACCGAAGAGGACATCGCGGATTTCCCCGGTCCCCCGGCGCCCGATCACCAGCAACTGGTAGCCGCCGTCGTTGGCCACGGAGGGGATGACCTCCCGGGGGGAGCCGAACTCGAGGCGGACTTCCACCTGAAGGCCCCCCTCCCGGAGCCTGGCTGCGAGGTCTTCGGCGAGATGGCGACCGGCTTTGCCGGCATTCTCGCGAACCATCTCGACCTGGAAGTCGGGAATCATCCGGTAGGCGAGCCGGTCGAGGGGGACCACGTGAAGTAGGGTCAGAGGGACGGGGAAGCGCTCGCGGTGAGCGAGGATGAAGGCGATGGTGCGGGCCGAGGTCTCTGAACCGTCGACCGGGACGAGAATCTTGTCATCCATGGGACATCCTCCAGAGAGCCGGGGATCATAGGGGACAAAGAATAGGCTGAATGAGTGCGAAATCGCCCGGGTTGGCCATCAGCGATCCCGGCCCCTAGCCGTAGAAGAGCCGGGGGAGCAGCAGCACGATGTCGGGCCAGAAGGTGAAAAGGGCCAGCAGGGCCAGCTGCAATGCGAGAAAGGGGAGGACCGCCCGGGTGACGTAGAGAAGATCCCGGTTGGCCACGGCGCCGGTGATGTAGAGGCTCACCCCCAGGGGAGGCGTGCAGTAGCCGATCCCCAGGTTGATGGTCATCAGCAGCCCGAAGTGCAGGGTGTCGATGCCGAACTTGTGGAGCAGGGGGAGGAAGATGGGGGTGAGGATGAGGGTCGCGGAGATGATGTCCATGAACATCCCGATCACCAGCAGCAGCAGGTTGACCACTCCCAGGAAGACCCAGGGGTTCTGGATGTTGGCCACCACGGCGTTGGCGATCTTGTCGGGGAGGCGCTCGAAGGTGAGATACTCGCCGAAGACGGAGGCCCCCGCGACGATGACCAGAAGGGAGGCGGAGGTGATGGCCGAGGAGACCACCACCTTTTTCACGTCCCGCAGCCGCATGTCCTTGTGGATGAAGAGCTCCACGACAAAGGCGTAGACGCAGGCGACCACGGCCGCTTCGTTGGCGGTGAAGAGCCCCGAGTAGATGCCGCCGAAAATGAGAACGGGGAGAAGCAGGGCCCAGATGCTCTCCCTCAGGACGGCGCGAACCTGGGCCCAGGTCGGCCTCGGTGGCGTTTCGAGCTGCCGGCGGCGGCAGAAGAACCAGGAGTAGAGCGAAAAGGTGAGGATGATCAGGCCCCCCGGAATGAAGCCGGTGAGAAAGAGGGCCTCAAGGGAATCGTTGGTGACCATGGCGTAGAGAATCATGGAGATCGACGGCGGGATGATGATGCCGAGGATCGGCGCGGTGGTCATCAGGCCGATGGTGAATTTCTCGTCGTAGCGGTGCTCGATGAGGGCGGGGATCATGAAACCGCCGATGGCGACCACGGTGGCGACGGTGGAGCCGGAAATCGCCCCGAAGAAGCCGCAGGCGAGGACCCCCGCCATGGCGAGCCCCCCCGGGAGGAAGCCGACCAGGACGTTGGCGGTCTTGACCAGTTTCTGGACGATGCTGCCGGTGGTCATGATGTTGCCGCAGAGCACGAAGAAGAGCACCACGATGAGGGCGAACTTGTCCATGCTGCGGTAGAGGACCTCGATGACGATCTGCGGGTCGATCCCGGTCAAAAAGACCAGGCCGACAAGCCCCGTGAAGAAGAGGGCCATGAAGACCGGCACGGTGGCGGCCAGGGAGCCGAGGAGCACGGCGAGGATGAGGAGGTAGGAGGCTTCCATGGAGAGTCCTTTGCTGGAGCGTGGGGCCCGGCGGGCGCCCCGATGCCTGGGGGGAGGCCTTTATTGCTCGTCCTTGTCGCGGGGGCCGCGCCAGTCTTCGACCATCACCATCAGGGTGCGCAGAAAGGTCATCACCCCGAGCAGGGGAAAGACGGCATAGAAGAACCACTCGGAGATCCGCAGGGTGGCCGTCTGGGCAAAGGGATCCCGGTAGACAGAGAGGGTCATCTTGAGCCCGAGCCAGACCATCAGGCCCGCGAAGAGAAGGGTGATCAGGTGGGCGAGGAGGGTCAGGGGCTTCTTCAGGATGGGAATGAGCTGCGGCAGGGCGTCGATGCGGATCAGGGAGCGGCTGCGGATGGCGGCGCTGCAGCCGATGTAGGTGGTGAAGAAGATCACCTTGCGCACCAGCTCGTCGGACCAGTAGAGGCTGAAGGGGGTCAGCTTGCGCAGCACCACGTTGGCCATGGCCACCACCAGGGCGATGGCGACGGCGGCGAAGAGGGACCACTCCTCGACGAAGGAGAGGGTCCTGTCGAGTCTTCTGAAACTTCTGCCGAGCATGGGGGCCTCTCAATAAAAAAGCCGGGGAGCAGCAGCTGCCTCCCCGGCCGATGGGTTTCTGCGTTCTGGAGACGGACCGGGTCAGTCCCCCAGGCGGCTGCGCACCTTCTGCAGATAGTCGGCGCCGATCTTCTCCCCCCAGCTCTTGTAGACCGGGGCGGAGAGGGTCTTGAGCTGGTTCCGGTCGGCGGCGGAGAGGGTGAAGAATTCGACCCCGGCCGCCTTGGCGGCGGCGATCTGCTGGTCGTGCTGCTCGCGGGCGGCCTGGCGGGCCCTGGCGCTCTCCTCGGCGATGGTGTCCAGGAGGATTTTCTGGAGATCGGCCGGTAGTTTATCGAACCAGGTCTTGTTCATCAAGTGAATAAAGAGCCCCTGGGCGTAGTCGACCTGGGTGAAGTAGCGGGCAACCTCGAACTTCTTGGTGATGTTGCAGACGGTGGGGGTGTGGTCGAGGCCGCTGATGACCCCGGTCTGGAGGGCCTGGGGGACGTCGGGCCAGGGCATGACGGTGAACTTGAGCCCCCAGGCCTTGTAGATGTCGGCGTTGACGGGGGCCTCGGCGATGCGGAAGTTGACCTTGCGGGCGTCCTCGAGGGTGCGCACCGGCTCCCGGGTCGCCCAGCCGTAGGTGCCGTAACCGGTGATGTCGACGGTCATGATGCCGTCGGCGAGGGTGCTGCCGGCGAATTCGTCGAACAGTTCGGGATCGCTGCGGAAGCGGTCGAGCTTGTCGAAGGTGTCGACCACGTAGGGGAGGTTGACCAGCCCGAGCCGGTCTGCGACGTTGGCCGCAGCCACCGAGGAGCTGAGCATCCCCTGCACGGCTCCGAGCTTGAGCTTGCTGATGACGTCCTTCTCCCCCCCGAGCTGGGCGAGGGGACGGAAGTCGACGTAGAGGCGGCCGCCGGAGCGCTCCCAGACCTTGTCGCGGATGTGGTATCCGACGGCGATTCCCTCGATGGCCGGGTGGGAGACGTTGGAGAGCAGATAGGTGAACTGGGCCCCGCTCGGGTCGAAGGCCGGTTTCCAGGCCGCCAGGGGATCGGCCTTGGCCGGCTCCGTCGCTGGGGCGCTCTGGGCTTCTTTCTTGGGGGTTTCGCTCTTGCAGCCGGCGGCCAGGAGAAGCAGCAGGGCCGGCAGGAGGATCAGGGTCAGACGCTTCATGGCAAAGACTCCTTCTGGCGGGTTTTCGGGAAGATGGCCCGCGTTATGCTAGTGCAAACCATGTTCTATTTGCAAGGGACTTCGTTCTCCGGCGCTGCTTTTTCATCCTCCCGAAACAGAGTTAAAGGGGAGGAAATAGGGGGGGTCCCGAAGCCCAGCGGGGCGCAGCCCCTGAAGACCCCGGCCGGAATCACTGGCCGAGGGCGGAGCGCACCTCGGAGAGGAACTCGGGGCCGACCTTCTCCCCCCACTTGGCATAGACGGGAGCGGAGAGCTCGATGAGTTTCTGTCGCTCGGCGGGAGGGAAAAGGGTGAATTTGACCCCCTTGGCCGTGGCGGCGGCGATCTGCTCATCCTGCTGCCGGCGGGTGAGGGCCCGGGCCTTGGCGCTCTCCTCGGCGATCACCTCCAGCAGGATCTGCTGGAGGTCCCCGGGGAGGGAGTCGAGCCAGGCCTTGTTGATGAGGTGGATGTAGAGCCCCTGGGCGTAGTCGACCTGGGTGAAGTTGCGGGCGACGTCGAACTTGCGGGTGATGGTGCAGACGATGGGGGTATGGTCGAGGCCGTCGATGACGCCGGTCTGGAGGGCCTGCTGGACGTCGGGCCAGGGCATGACGGTGAACTTGAGCCCCCAGGCCTTGTAGATGTCGGCATTGACGGGGGCCTGGGCGATGCGGAAGTTGGTGTTGCGGGCTTCCTCCAGGGTGCGCACGGGGCGGGTGGCCGCCCACCCGTAGGCGCCGTAGCCGGTGAAGTCGGCCACCAGGATCCCCTGTTCGAGGGCCGGCTGGCCGTAGGCCTGGAAAAGCCGGGGGTGTGCGCGGAAGGCCTCGAGTTTCTCGAAGCTGTCGACGACGAAGGGCAGATTGACGACTCCGAGGCGGTCGGCGACGTTGACGGCCGCCACGGAAGAGCAGAGCATTCCCTGCACGGCTCCGAGCTTGAGCTTGCTGATGACGTCCTTCTCACCGCCGAGCTGGGCGAGGGGGCGGAAGTCGACGTAGAGGCGGCCGCCGGAGCGCTCCCAGACCCTGTCGCGGATGTGGTAGCCGACGGCGATCCCCTCGATGGCCGGATGGTCGACGTTGGAGAGGAGGTAGGTGTATTGGGCACCGCTCGGGTCGAAGGAGGGTTGCCATGCCGCGAGGGGGTCGGCCTTGGCCGGTTCCGCCTCCGCCTTGGTCCGGGGCTCGGTTTTGGGAGCCGATTCCTTCTGGCAACCGGCGAACACCAGCGTGAGCCCGGCCAGCAATGCCAGGCAAATGAAGGGGAGGCTCCGGCGGGACATGGCGGCTTCCTTTCCTGCCCCGAATCAGGGGGCAAAAGGGCGTTAGATTAAAGAGTTAAAATCCACCGGGGAGCATATCCCAGGGGGGGTGAGCGGTCAAGTCCGTTCCTACGTCCGGGGGGGAGAATGGGAAAAAAGTCTTGATAATGTGGGCGCTTTAAGTATCTTAGGGTGGGTTTCAGGTGTTGACAATATTGGTTTTTATATATATTGTTTTTGTTATTTTTCTGCGGGAGTTTTCAATTGCGTATGCGATCTTCTCTCTTGCTGGGTCTGCTCCTTCTCTCCCCCTGCCTGTCATCGGCGACCGAAAGGGTCGACCTGGCTGCGGCGGTTCACGAAGCCCTGGCCAACCGACCTCTGGCCCGGGCCGCCGCCGAAGAAGCCAGGGCCGCCGAGGCCGCCGTCGGGGAGGCCCGCAGCGGCTACCTGCCGAGGGTGGTTCTGACCGAGACCTTTACCCGCACCGACGAGCCGGCCGGGGGGGTCTTCATCCGCCTCAACCAGGAACGCCTCTCCCAGGCCGACATGGTCGGGGCGCCCGATTCCTTCAATTTTCCCTCCGTCCGTCAGGATTTCGAAACCCGCCTGACCCTGGAGCAGAACCTCTACGACCCGGCCGTCACCTACGGCCTGAGCCGGGCCCGCAAGGGTGCGGCCGCCGCCGAGTCCGGAGCCCGCTGGAGTGCCGAGGAGGCCGCTTTTTCCGCCTTTCGGGCCTACCTCGAGGTTCAGGCCACCGGCGCTGCCCTGGCCTGGGCCGAGAGTTCCCGCGAGGAGGCGGCCGAAACCCTGCGGCAGGCGGCATTGCGCAGGGAGGGGGGGGTCGGGCTCAAGGCCGACGAGCTGCGGGCCCGGGTGGCCCTCAGCGAAGCCGAGCGCCGGCTGCTGGGTGCCAGGAATGATCTGACCATCGCCCGGCGCCGCCTCGCCCTCGCCCTCGGCCGCGAAGGGGGGGAGGTCGACATCGCCGTCCCCATCGCTCCCGCGTTCTTCGCCGGGAAGGAATCCCCCCCGGCGGCCCGGGCCGATCTCGAAGCGCTGAGGCTCCAGAGCGAGGAGGCCCGCCTTGCCCACCGGCAGAGCGGGGCCGACTACCTTCCCCGCCTCGGGGTGGGGGCCTCCTACGCCCTGCACGACCCCGACATCCCCTTCGGCGACGAGGCGGGACACTGGGCGGTCCAGGCCACCCTGCGCTGGGAGATTTTCGACGGCCTGCGCCGCTCCGAGACCCGCACCCGCACGGGTGCCGCGCGGCGGGTCGCCGACCTGCGCAGCCGGGAGGCGCAAAACCAGGCCCGCCTGGCCTCGGAAGAGGCGCAGCTGCGGGCCGAGGAGGCCAGGCTCCATCTCGGCATGGCCCGTCAGGCGGTCGATGCGGCCCTTGAGAGCCACCAGATACTGACCGAGCGCTACAAGGCCGGGCTGACCAACCTCACCGACCTGCTCGCCGGGCAGGCCGCCCTCGACCGGGCCCGGGCCGACGCCGCCGACGCCGAGAGCCGGCTCGTCCTCGCCGAGGGGAACGTCCATTTCCAGAACGGCACCTTTTTGCAGACCATGCTATCCGCCCAGGAGGGGAATCCGTGAACATGCTTCGATCCTTCACCGTCATACCCATGCTCTGCCTGATCGTCCTGACGGGATGCGGAGGGGAGATCGAGCCCGGACGCACCGGGGGCGAGCCCCTGGTCGTCTCCGGCCTCGAGCTCTCCGAGGTGGAGGTCCGCACCCTGCCGGGAGCCGAAGCCTTCGTGGGAACCGTGGAGAGCAGCGACCGGGGGCTGGTGGCCGCCCGCATCGACGGGCGGGTGGGGCGGATCGCCGTGCGGGAGGGAGATCGGGTGAAGGCGGGGGAGCTGCTGCTGACCCTCGAGGAGAACCAGGCCCGGGACCGCCTCGCGGCGGCCGAGGGGGGGCTGCGGGAAGCGGCGGCCCGTCTCGATCTGGCCGAGAAGACTCATGCCCGCTACCTCAAGCTCTTTGAAAAGGAGGCGGTGACCCCCCAGGAGATGGACCAGGTCGCCGCCGCCCTGGAGATGGCGCGGCAGTCCCTGCGCCAGGCCGAGGCCGGTGCGGGAGCCGCCCGGACCGGCGCCTCCTACTCCAGGGTGACCGCCCCCTACGCCGCCACGGTGGTCCGCCGCGAGGTGGAGGAGGGGAGCACCGTGATGCCGGGCACCCCCCTTCTGGTCCTCGATCGCCGGGGGGCCATGCGGGTGCGGGTCGATCTGCCCGAGTCCTGGACGGGCCGGCTCTCCGCCGGTGATGAACTGACGGTGGAAATCCCCTCCCTGGAGAGGCGGCTGACGGGGCGGGTCAGCGAGATCCTCCCCGCCACCGACCCCCGCAGCCGCTCCTTCGCCGCCAAGCTCGATCTCCCCCCCTCCGAAGGGGTGGTCGCCGGCCTCTTCGCCCGGGTCTTCCCCGGGGAGAACGCCTCCGAGGGGATCCTGATCCCCGCCTCGGCCCTGGTCCAGCGGGGGCAGCTGAGCGGCGTCTATGTCGTCCGGGAGGGGATCCTGCGCTACCGTCTGGTCAAGACGGGCCGGCGCCTCGGGGAGTCGGTCGAGATCCTCTCCGGCCTGAGCCCCGGCGAGACGGTGGTGACCAAAGGGGTGGAGCGGGCCCGCAGCGGCGCACGGGTAGGGGGCTGAGGCGATGGCGAAAAAGTACTCCCTGCCGACCCGGATCGTCGACAAGTTCCTCGACGGCAACCTGTCGGTCATCCTGATCCTCCTCTCCCTGCTCGCGGGAGCCGCCGCCCTGCTCCTCACCCCCCGGGAAGAGGAGCCGCAGATCGTCGTCCCCCTGGCCGACGTCTACGTGCACATGCCCGGGGCGAGCGCCGAGGAGGTGGAGAAGCAGGTCTCCACCCGGCTCGAGAAGCTGCTCTGGCAGGTCGACGGCGTGGAGTACGTCTATTCCCTCTCCCGCCCCGACCTCGCGGTGGTGACGGTGCGATTCTTCGTCGGGGAGGATCGCATCGACTCCCTGGTCAAGCTCCACAACAAGATCGATACCCACCTCGACATCGTCCCTCCGGGAGTGACGGGGTGGGTGGTCAAGCCGATCGAGGTGGACGACGTCCCCATCGTCAACCTCTCCCTCTATTCCGAAAATGCCTCGGACCACGAACTGC
>JBFHXN010000073.1:0-9359 GCA_041598955.1 Desulfuromonadales bacterium
CCCGGGGTTTCCCTGAGAGAGGTCGACGGCGCAGCCAGGGACTTCATTGCCTCGCGAGGGTACGGCGAAAGATTCGGCCACGGCCTGGGGCATGGGGTCGGCCTGGAGGTTCACGAGTTTCCCACCGTTTCGACCCGGTCGGAAGAGTCGGCCCGGGCGGGGATGGTTTTTACCGTCGAGCCCGGGGTCTATGTCCCCGGTCTGGGCGGCGTTCGGATCGAGGATATGGTCCTGGTCACCGCCGGCGGTTGCCGGACGCTGACACGAATTCCCAAAGCATTCCGGAGTCTGCCCGCCTGAGGCGCTCCGATACCGTCCAGCATCCCGACAGGTTCCGGCCGAATGTGGCGGCTCCGACCTCGGGACAAATTGGCAAGGAGGAGATTAGATCCATGGATATCAAGGACCTCAAGACCCTGATCAAGATGGTGACCGAAACCGATATCACCGAATTCGAAATGGAGAGCGCCGAAGAGAAGGTGGTGATCAAGCGGGGGAAAAGCACCGAGATCGTCCACATGGCCTCGGCTCCCGTCTACCAGGCCGCGCCGGCCATGGCTGCACCGGCTCCCGTCGTCGCTGCCGCGCCGGTCGCTGCCGCCGCTCCCGCCACCGCCGAAGGGGCCAAGGGTGCTCAGAGCGACAGATACGAGACCATCAACTCCCCCATCGTCGGCACCTTCTACCGGTCCGCTTCCCCCGATGCCGCCCCCTTTGCCGATGTCGGTTCCGTGGTGGAGAAGGGGCAGGCCCTCTGTCTGGTCGAGGCCATGAAGCTCTTCAACGAGATCGAGGCCGAGTTCAAGTGCAAGGTGATCGAGATTCTCAAGGAAAACGCCCAGCCGGTCGAGTTCGGCGAGCCCCTCTTCCTGGTCGAGAAACTCTAAAAGGTCTCCGGCGATGTCCCGCGGGCGGGGAAGTTCCCTCACCGGGAGCCTCGCGGCCCTGACGGCACCCGTAGCTCTTACCCTGGAGTAATCAGCCCATGTTTCACAAGATCCTGATCGCCAACCGAGGCGAGATCGCCCTGCGTATCATCCGCGCCTGCAAGGAGCTGGGGATCAAGACCGTGGCGGTCCACTCTGATGTCGACTCCGAGTCGCTGCACGTCAAGCTGGCCGATGAGAGCATCTGCATCGGCCCCGCCCCGAGCAGCAAAAGTTATCTCAACATCAAGGCCATCATCAGCGCCGCCGAGGTTTCCGACGCCAGCGCCATCCACCCCGGTTATGGCTTTCTGTCCGAGAACGCCGAGTTCGCTGAGATCTGCCAGAACTGCGGGATCACCTTCATCGGCCCCACGGCCGAGTCGATCCGCCTGATGGGGGACAAGATCACCGCCCGCCAGTCGGTGACCAAGGTCGGCGTCCCGATCCTCCCCGGCACCAAGCAGGGGGTTCCCAACGTTGAGGAGGCCCAGCGGATCGCCGCCGAGATCGGTCTGCCCGTCATCATCAAGGCCACGGCGGGCGGCGGCGGCAAGGGGATGAAGGTCGTTCATTCCCCCGCCTCCCTGCCCAACGCCTTCGCCACGGCCCGCACCGAAGCCCAGGCGGCCTTCGGCAACCCGGACGTCTACATCGAGAAGTACTGCGAGCGCCCCCGGCACGTCGAAATCCAGATCATGGCCGACCAGCACGGCAACTGCATCCATCTCGGCGAGCGCGACTGCTCCATCCAGCGGCGCCACCAGAAGCTCCTCGAGGAAGCCCCCTGCCCGGTGCTCACCCCCGAGCTGCGCAAGAAGATGGGGGATTGCGCCGTGGCCGCCGTCAAGGCGATCGGCTACTCCAGCGTCGGCACCATGGAGTTTCTCCTCGACGCCACGGGAAACTTCTATTTCATGGAGATGAACACCCGTGTACAGGTCGAACATCCCGTCACCGAGATGATCACCGGGGTCGACATCATCAAGGAGCAGATCCGCATCGCCGCCGGCGAGAAGCTGCGCTTCAAGCAGTCGGACATCAAGATCAAGGGGCACGCCATCGAGTGCCGGATCAACGCCGAAGACCCGGTCAAGTTCACCCCTTGCCCCGGCAAGATCGACGGCTACCACCCGCCGGGCGGGCTCGGAGTGCGGGTCGACAGCGCCATCTACGACCAGTACACGGTGCTTCCCCACTACGATTCCATGATCGCCAAGCTCATCGTCCACGCCGACACCCGCGAGGAAGCCATCGCTCGCATGGCCCGGGCCCTGGACGAGTACATCATCGGAGGAATCCGGACCACCATCCCCTTCCACCAGAAGGTGATGAAGAACAAGGATTTCAAGGAAGGCAACGTCGACACCAGCTTCCTTGAGCGGCAGGTGCTCTAGAGCAGACCGGAAGGGCCAGGGCAACCTGGCCCTTCTTCATTTCGGGATGGGAGGTTCGTCGGGATGACCAAAGAGTGGCGGCTGCTGCGCACCGGACCTCTTTCCGGGGCGCTCAACATGGCCCTCGACGAGGCCCTGTTCGAGGCGGTCGCGGCAGGCCGGTCGACCCCGGTGCTGCGCCTCTACCGCTGGAAGCCGGCCGCCCTCACCCTGGGGTACGCCCAGCAGGGTGCCCGTGTGGTCAATCTCGCCGCCTGCCGGGAGCTCGGTCTCGACGTGGTTCGCCGGGCCACCGGAGGCAGGGCGGTGCTCCACGACCGGGAAGTCACCTACGCGGTCATCGCGCCGGAGAAGGGCGGAATTTTCCCCGGCGGGATTCTGGAGAACTACCGGGTCATTGCCGGCGCCCTTTGTCACGCCCTGCGGGGCCTGGGGCTGAAGGCCGAGCTGGTTCCTGGCCGCTCCCGGGATGCCGGGAGAACCGAGGAGAGGGAGAGCGCCTGTTTTACGGCACCTTCGAGCTACGAGCTGGTGGTCGATGGGCTCAAGGTCGCCGGAAGCGCCCAGAAGAGGGGGGAAGGGATCTTTCTCCAGCACGGCTCGATCCCTCTGGACCTCGACCCGGAAAAGCTCTTTTGCTCCCTTGACACCCGCGGTCGTCTCTCCGTCGCGGAAGGGGGAGCGCGCCTCGCCGCCTCCGTCGGCTGGCTCAACCGCTTTCTCCCATCCCCCCTCTGCGTCGAGGAGGTGGAGGAGGCTGTGGTGACTTCCTTCTCCGAGGCTCTTGGCCTGGACCTGGTTCCCGGAGAACCCGATTCCCTGGAGTGGGAGCGGGCATCCTGGCTTGCCGCTCAAAGGTACGCCAACCCCGCGTGGAGCCTTGCGGGGATAACCGGACCGGGGAGCGCTTGACCGTGATTCGGCTTTCGAGTATGGTCAATTTTTCCGATGAGCTTGCACGAGGAGGGGGAGAATGAAACGAGGGCTTGCAATCTTGCTGACGATATTCGGCGCCGCCCTGCTTTGCGGCATGGGGAGCATGAACGGGGGGCCCGAGGGGAGCATACCGGAGACGAGCCGGAACGTTTCTGCTCGGTTGACTGACCGGGGAGGGGTGAGTGCCGAGGTGGAGAACTTTTCCATGGACGGCAACATCTACCTTCAGGGGACCTTGGGGGGAGGCACGCTGACCGTTCCCTTCGAGAAGCTTCAGCGGGTCGACTTTGGTCCCGTGGGGGGGGAGAAGGTGCCGGCACGGCTTCTTCTTCGCACCGGCGAGACCCTTGAGCTCAGCCTGCGCAAAAGGGCTGTTTTTTACGGCCAGATGGGGGTCGGATCCTTCCGCATCCGCGCCGCCGAAATCCAGCGCATCGAGTTTCCCTGACTTCTGCCCGGGCGATTCTCAGCCCACTTTCCGGGATTGCCGATGAACATCCTTTGCTTTTTTCTGACGGCTGGTCTTTTGGGATTCTCAGCGGTGACCTGGGTGTCGGCCGAGCCCCTCGACTTGAGGGAAGCCCAGCGGATGGCTCTGGAGCGCAACCTGGATCTGAGGGCCGAAACCTTCGCCACCCGGGCCAGCGATGCCGTGGTCCGCAGTCGGTACGGCCTCTACGACCCCAGGGCTACGGCGACCTTCGCCGAGGGGGCTGACCGGGACAGGGTCAACTCTCAGGTTCTCAGCGTCGAAAGCGAGGTGGAATACCGGCGTTTTGACTTCTCCCTGACCCAGAAGCTTCCCACGGGCGCCGATCTGACCGCCGCTCTGACCAACCGTCGCCAGCGCACCCTCACCGATCCTCGACCGGGGATCAATCCTTCCTACGATAGCGAACTGCGCCTCACCCTGGCCCAGCCTCTTCTTCGGAACTTCGGCCGCATCGTCACCGAGGAGCAGATCCTCTTCGCCGTCAAGGATCGGGAGATCTCGGTGGAGACCCTGCGGGAGAGCGCATTCGCCCTTGTCGCCTCCGTTCGGGACGCTTTCTTCGAAATTCTTCGGGCCCGGGACCAGCTCGATTACCGACAGACCTCCGTGGCCCTGGCCGAGAAGGTCCTGACCGAGAGCAGAGCCCGCGTGGATGCCGGCGTGCTTCCGCCCGTCGACCTCCTCGAGGCCGAGGTGGGTCTCAAGGCCCGTGAGCGTGAACTTCTCGACGCCCGTCGCGACCTCGATGACGCCCACGACAACCTTGCCCTTCTTATCAACCTTTCTGCGCCTTTCCAAGTCGCTCCCGAGGCTCTCGGCCAGCCGGAGATCGAGGCCGGAGAGGAGATGGGACTTCGGTCGGCCTTCGAACTGCGCCCGGACCTCCTGCGCCAGGGCCGCGAGATCGAGCGGCAGGCTCTGGAGAGCCGCATCGCAAGGAACCGGGCCCTGCCATCCCTCGACCTCACAGGCAGCTACGCCCACAAGGGGCTCGGGGAAGACTATTCAGATGTAGCCGACGATCTCGCCAGCGAGGATCTGCGGGGCTGGGAAGTGGGGCTCACCCTCAGCTACCCCCTCGGCAACCGGGAGGCCCGCAACGACTATCGACGGAGCGAGCTGCGCCTCAAAGAGGCCCACAGCCGCTTCGCCCAGTTGCGCGAAGAGGTGCGCCGCGAGGTGCGGGCCGCGTTGCGCGGCCTCGAGGTGAGCCGCAAGAAGATCGAGGTGGCGTCCCAGGGGCGGGAACTGGCCGAAGAGAAGCTGCGCATCCTGCTCAAGCGCAAGGAGGTCGGCCTGGCCACAACCCGCGACGTCCTTGAGGGGGAGGATGATCTGGCCGCGGCCCGCACCGACCAGATCGCGGCCCTGGCCGAGTACAACGGGGCCGTCACCGCATACCTGAAGGTCACCGGGCAGCTTCTCGAGCACGAGGGGATCAGGATTGCCGCCTTGCCCGAGGCCGGTGAGGAGAAGCCGATTTTCGGCATGGACCCCCGATGAGCCTCACCGTCGGTCACATCTCCTACCTCAACTGTGCCCCCTTCTTCCACTATCTGCGGGAGGAAGGATTCTCCGGGCCGATCCAACCAGGGGTCCCCGCCGAGCTCAACCGCCGGCTCGCCGCCGGCGAGATCGATGTCAGCCCCTCCTCCTCTTTCGAGTATGGCTGCCACTGGCGCCGCTACCTGCTCCTCCCCGGCCTCTCCATCAGTTCCCTCGGCCCGGTGCAGAGCGTCCTTCTGTTCACGGAGCGCCCTCTCGAAGAACTGAGGGGAGAGGAGATCGCCCTCACCGGCGAATCGGCCACCTCCGTCAACCTCCTGAAGGTCCTGCTGAGGGAGTATTACGGATTCTCCCAAGTCCCCTGCCGGGTCCCCGAGGGGCCCGTGGAGGAAACCCTTTCGGCCGGGGGGCCGGCCCTTCTCATCGGTGACCGAGCCCTGCGGGCCGCCCGCTCCGCAAAACCCTCGATGCAGATCTACGACCTCGGTGAAATCTGGTATCGCCAGACGGGACTGCCCTTCGTTTTCGCCCTCTGGATCCTGCGCCGGGAGGCCGCCGAGATGAAAAGCCGGGAGGTTCTCGACCTGACCGCCAAGCTGGGCCGCTCCCGCACCCGGGCCCTCGGGGCCCTCGAGACCCTCGCCGCCGAGTTTCCCGAACGGCAGTGGCTCGGGGAACAGGGGCTTCTCGACTACTGGCGCTGCATGTCCTACGACCTCACCGAGGCCCACCTGGAGGGACTGCGTCTCTTCTTCCATCTCTGCGTCCGCCACGGCCTCCTCGCCGAAGAGCCCGAACTCCACTTTTTCCCCTGAAGCAACTCCCTCCCATTCGTCATGCAGGCCCTTGCCGGAGACCGGACCGGTAATCCGCCAGGATTTTCCCGTGATCGAAACAGAGGGGTTCCGGCAGGGCGGCCAGGGAGAACAGCCTGGCCCCCGCCGCATCGTCCCCGGCCCGAAGGGTGCCATGCCCCTCGGCGGTGAAGACCACCGAGATGTTGTGCTGCCGGGGGTCTCGTCCCGGGTCCGAGTAGGCGCGGAACTGCTCCAGATTTGCCAGCACAAGGCCTGTTTCTTCCAGCGCCTCCCGCTCCGCCGCCCCCTCCAGGCTCTCGCCGTAATCGACGAAGCCCCCGGGGAGGGCCCAGCCCCTCGGGTCGTTTCGGCGTTCGATGAGGACGATCTTCTCCCCCACCCGGATGATGATGTCGACGGTGGGGGTGGGGTTTCGCCAGGTGGTCACCGCCGCCCCGCAGGAGGGGCAGGTCAGGGTTTTCTTGGCCATGGAATTCCTTTCCTTTCGCGGCTTTGACGTTGACAGGCCGAGGGGGATTGGCTATTTATAACACCTTCGCCCGGGTGGCGGAACTGGCAGACGCAAGGGACTTAAAATCCCTCGGCCGTATGGCTGTACGGGTTCGACCCCCGTCCCGGGCACCAAGTATCCCAGTGGGCTGAGAATTCTATTCTCGCCATCACGGCTGGCTGTTGCACGGGTGAAACGCCCTCCCGCAAATTTTTCGGGAGGGCGTTTCATATTCATCCATGAAATGCACTCCCGGGGCCTGCAGAAGTGTCACCTGTCACGATCTGGGACTTGAATAGGTTTTTTTCCTGGCCTTGCCTGGTGCACAAGTGCTATTATCCGAAGGTTTTGTCACAGGCAACAGCAGTTATCGGCTCATTCAAGGAGTTTTCCGTTCCATGTCCCAGAACATTCGCAACATCGCCATCATCGCCCACGTCGACCACGGCAAGACCACCTTGGTCGATGCCATGCTCAAGCAGTCCGGGGTCTTCCGCGAGAACCAGGTTATCACCGAACGGGTCATGGACAGCAACGACCTTGAGAAGGAGCGGGGCATCACCATCCTCTCCAAAAACCTCTCCATTCAACATGGCGGGCTCAAAATCAATATCGTCGACACCCCAGGGCACGCCGACTTCGGAGGCGAGGTGGAGCGGGTGCTCAAGATGGTCGACTCGGTGCTGCTGCTGGTCGACGCCTTCGACGGCCCCATGCCCCAGACCCGCTTCGTCCTCAAGAAGTCCCTCGACCTGGGCATCCGCCCCATCGTCGTCATCAACAAGATCGACCGCCCCGGGGCCCGCCCCGAAGAAGTGGTCAACATGGTCTTCGATCTCTTCTGCGCCCTCGAAGCCGACGAGAACCAGCTCGACTTTCCCATCGTCTACACCAGCGCCAAGCAGGGATTTGCGAAACGGGACCTCGCCAGCGACTCGACCAATCTCGAACCCCTCTTCGACATGATCCGGGAGCGGGTCGCCCCCCCCGAGGCCAATCCCGACGCCCCCTTCCAGATGCTCATCACCAGCATCGCCTACAACGACTACATCGGGCGCATCGCCACCGGAAAGATCTTCAACGGCAGGGTCAAGGCTGGGGAGACCGTGGCCCTGGTCCGACGGGACGGGCAGGTGAGCCGCGGCCGGGTGACCAAGCTGCTCGGCTACGAGGGGCTCAAGCAGATCGAACTGACCGACGCCGCCGCCGGGGACATCGTCACCATCGCCGGGTTCGAGGAAATCGGCATCGGCGAGACCTTCGCCTCTTCCGCCAATCCCGTGGCGCTTCCCTACGTCAGCATCGACGAGCCGACCCTTTCCATGAATTTCATGGTCAACACCTCCCCCTTCGCCGGGCGCGAAGGGAAATACGTCACCTCCCGCAACATCCGGGACCGGCTCATGAAAGAGCTGCGCACCAACGTCTCCCTGCGGGTCGAGGACACCACCAACACCGACACCTTCAAGGTCTCGGGCCGCGGCGAGCTCCACCTCTCCATCCTCATCGAGAACATGCGCCGCGAAGGGTACGAGCTCGCCGTCTCCAAGCCCGAGGTCATCTTCCGTGAGATCGACGGCGTCAAGTGCGAGCCGATGGAGTACCTCATGATCGACGTCCCCGAGGAGTACCAGGGGACGGTCATCGAGAAGCTCGGCACCCGCAAGGCCGAGATGGTCTCCATGCAGCCCATGGACGGCATTGTCCGCCTTGAATTCAATATCCCCGCCCGGGGGCTCATCGGCTTTCGGACCGAGTTCATGACCGACACCCGCGGCACCGGGGTCATGAACCATATCTTCCTCGAGTACGCCCCCTACAAGGGCCCCATCGCCGGCCGCAAGAACGGCGTCCTCATCGCCCTGGAGGCCTCCGAGACCGTCGCCTACTCCCTCTGGAACCTCCAGGACCGCGGCATCCTCTTCGTCGGTCCCGGCGTACCCGTCTACGAGGGGATGATCATCGGTCAGCACGCCAAGGAAAACGACCTGGTCGTCAACGCCTGCCGGGGCAAAAAACTCACCAACGTCCGAGCCTCGGGCAGCGACGAGGCCGTAAGGCTCATCCCGGCCCGCATCCTTTCCCTGGAGCAGGCGCTGGAGTATATCGAAGAAGACGAGCTGGTCGAAGTCACTCCCAAGTCGATCCGCCTGCGCAAACGCTATCTCGACGAAAACGAGCGTAAGCGCTACGATAAAAAGAAACATGCCGTGGCCTGACCAAGCACCATCGGACAACTGTGAAACAGACGCCGCCCCAGACCGGGGCGGCGTTTTTTTTGGGCCGGATGACAGAGACGGGTAGGGGGGCTGGAAAATTATTGACTTCCCTTCCTTGAATAGGTATTCAGGGGATTAAATCTTCTTCAGGGGATGGGGATGCAAGGGTGCTGCCGCTAAAAAAAATCCAAGCCGTCCAGACCGAAGTATGAGCTGAGGCGGCTTGTTTTGTTGAAGAGGTCATCTTGAACTCACAAAATTCAAAGAGAAACCCCGCCTGAAGGTCTCTAATTTGCAACATATTGTAATCATGGCCTTTTGAAACTGATATGCCGGTGACCGCCATATCAGATATCACGGTAACCGCCCTATCCGATATGGCGGTTACCTCCTAATCCCTGTTAAACTTAAAAGAGGAAAAAATGCATAAATTAATTTTCCTGCTTTTTCTCTCTTCTCTTCCGATTGCTTCCTTAGCCAATGATAAGTTTGATCAAGTATTCACTACAGACCTTGCCCATACTGCTATTCTGAATTTTTCCGAGGAATCAAAAAAATTCCAAATTCTTGCTGC
>JBFHXN010000074.1:0-9340 GCA_041598955.1 Desulfuromonadales bacterium
CCCCGGCTTTTTGCTTTTCTCTCTCCAGCTCTTTCGGAGTCGGATGGCCTACCTGGCCGGCTTGACCACCACCCCCTCCAGGGGGACGAGGATGATCTGGATCCGTCGGTTCTGGGCCCGTCCCTCCGGGATGTCGTTGCCCGCCACGGGGCGGAATTCCCCGTAGCCGGCGACGGAGAGCCGCTCCCCGGGAATCCCGGCTTCGTCCTGCAGGAAGTGGACGACGTTGGCCGCCCGGGTGGTGGAGAGCTCCCAGTTGCTGGGAAAGAGCTCCCGCAGCCGGGGGCTGATGGGGATGTTGTCCGTGTGCCCCTCGACCCGGATCTCCTTGTCTCGCGCCTCCTTGAGAACCTTGCCGACGCGGCGCAGGACCTTGAGACCTTCGGGCTTGATTTCCGCCTTGCCCGAGTCGAAGAGGATCCGCTCCACCAGGTTGAGGGTGAGTTTCCCCTCCAGTTCCGAGATGGTGACCTCGCCGCGCTTGATCTCCGACTCGAGCATCCCCACGAGGCCGTCGTAGGTGCTCTTCATCTGGGCCACCTGGGCCTGGCGTACCACACGCTCTTTCTCCAGCTGGTCGCCGAGTTCGCGGCTTTTCTCCGTCAGCCGGTCGATGGTCTGGCGCATCTCGCCCATGGCCCGCCCCGCTTCCTCGTGGCGGGCGGCCAGGAGCTTCTCCACCCGGGCGAGGTCGGCCCGTGCTCTCAGCAGGTCCTGGTTGAGGGCTGAATTCTGCTGCAGGGACTCGGCCAGCTTCTCGTTGAGGGAGGTTCGTTCCGAGGAGAGTTGCTGCAGTTTCGCTTCAAGCCCCTGGACGGTTTCCAGGAGCATGGCGGCTTCGTCGACTTTGTGCTTGTAAGAGGCCTTGCTGACGCAGCCGGCCGAGGCCAGGACGAGCCAGAGGCAGATAAGCAGGTGGATGGCGCGCAAGGATCTTCTTCCTTTCTCGGGGGAAGGGGAAGGGAGGTTTCAGGCCCGCCCCCCCTTTTCGGAGAGTTCGTGGCCGCAATGGATACAGAGCTTTTTCACCACGACCCGTCGCCGCTCGGTGCCGAGCCCGGAGCCCTTTGCGACCTTGGGGGCGGTGTCGTCATGGACCACGTTGCGCGACGTGGCGGTGGCGAGGACCTCGCGGTTGGTGGTCCCGAAGCAGTTGGGGCAAACCAGGGGCTGTTTGGATTTCATGGGTCCTCGTGGGGAAAGGGCGTAAAGTTCAAGGCCTTTTTGTAACACAACTGGGGGACTTTTGGAAGGGGACGGGAGGAGGGAGAGGGCCCGGTTTTTCGGTTGCGGGGGGGGTGCCCCTGTGGTATAAAAAAGCGTTTTCAATAGGTTAGGGGGTTCCATGTTCGAAATCGAGCGCATCATTCGCAACGCCCTGGAGGAGGATATCGGCCTGGGGGATATCACCACCGCTGCGACGGTGGCACCCGGAACCGACGCCCGGGCCCAGCTGGTGGCCAAGGAGGACTTCGTCCTGGCGGGCATTGACGTGGCGGGCCGGGTTTTTTCCCTCCTTGATGGCGATGTGGCTTTCGAAAAGCTCAAGGAAGACGGTCAGCAGGTGCGTCGCGGGGACGTGCTCGCCTGGCTCAAGGGGGAGGCGGGCTCCCTGCTCCAGGGGGAGCGGGTCGCACTCAACCTGCTGCAGCGCATGAGCGGCATCGCCACCCTCACGGCCCGATACGTGGCGGAGGTGGAGGGGACAGCCGCGGTGGTGGTCGATACCCGCAAGACCGTTCCGGGGCTGCGCATTCTCGACAAGTACTCGGTGCGCATGGGAGGAGGGCGGAACCATCGCACCTCCCTCCACGACGGGGTCCTGATCAAGGAGAACCACGTGGCCGCCGCCGGCGGCATCGCCGAGGCCGTGCGCCGTTCCCGGGAGCGGATCCCCCACACCCTGAAGATCGAGGTGGAGACCCGCAATCTGGCCGAGGTGGGCGAGGCCCTGGAAGCCGGTGCCGAGATCATCCTGCTCGACAACATGGGGCCTGCCGAGCTTCGCGAGGCCGTCGCCCTGGTGGGGGGACGCGCCCTCACGGAGGCCTCCGGCGGCGTGCGCCTCGATACGGTCCGGGAGATCGCCGAGACGGGGGTGAACCTCATCTCCGTGGGAGGGCTGACCCATTCCTGCCGGGCCGTCGATGTCTCCATGCTTTTCCAGTAGCTCCCGATCCCCCGGTGTCCGCCGAAAGGGAGGATCCCCCCATGGCGAGTGACGCAGCCCGGGAGGAGATCCTGAGGCTCTTCCGGCAGCGGCCCGGAGATTTCGTCTCCGGCGAAGAGGTCAGCCGGACTCTCGGGGTTTCCCGGACGGCCGTCTGGAAACAGATCCGGCTGCTGCGCGACCTGGGATATGGGATCGAGGCGCTCCCCTCCCGGGGATACCGTCTCGTGGAAGCCCCCGACACCCTCATCCCCGCCGAAGTCCAGGCCGACCTCGGCACCCGCCTGGTAGGACGGCGGGTGATTTATGTCGAGGAGACCGATTCGACCAACCGCCAGGCCGCCGATCTGGGCGAAAAAGGGGGGGAGGAGGGGACGGTCCTCATCGCCGACAGGCAGAGCGCCGGCAAGGGCCGGCTCGGGCGGAGCTGGGCTTCCCCGGCCGGCGTGAATCTCTACGCCTCGGTGCTTCTGCGTCCCCCCCTGCCTCCGCACCGCGCCGCCCAGTTGACCTTTTTTCCCGCGGTGGCCGTGGCCAGGGCCATCACCGAGGTGAGCGGGTTTTCGGCCCGCGTCAAGTGGCCCAACGATATCCTGCTCGGCGGACGCAAGGTCGCCGGCCTGCTCAATGAAATGCGCGCCGAGGCGGAAAGGATCCACTTCATCGTCCTGGGCATCGGCGTCAATCTCAACATGCGCCGGGATCAATTCCCCTCCGATCTGCGTTATCCGGCCACCTCGGTGGCCCTGGAGACAGGCTCCCCGGTCAACCGGCTCGCCTTCACCCGCGCTCTGCTGCGCCATCTCGACCGGCTCTATGACGATTATCTGCTGCGGGGGGTTGCGCCGGTGCTGAGGGAGTGGGAGTCCCTGTGCGACCTGATGGGGAAGAGGGTGGCGGTCGATCTCTCCGGGCGTTCCCTGGTCGGGACCGCCACGGGGCTGGATGACGACGGCGCCTTGCTGCTGCAGATGGCCGACGGGCGGGTGGAGAGGATTCTCGCCGGCGACGTGCGCCCCTGCTGAGGAGCCAATCCCCGATTCCCCTGGGGGGGCACCCCTGTTTCTGGCGGTTTCAGCCAATCCCAAACCTCTGACTTCGAGCGTCCCGACCTATGCTTCTTGTGATCGATGTGGGGAACACCAACGCCGTCCTCGGGATTTACAGGGAGGACCGGCTGGTCCGCAATTGGCGGGTCACCACCGACAAATCCCGGACCGTGGACGAGTACGCCATCCTCATCCATGACCTCTTCCGGCTCTCCGACATCCACTTCACCGACATCCGCGACGTCATCATCTCCTGCGTCGTCCCTCCCATGGTGGGGACCCTGGAGGAGCTCTGCCGGGTCTATTTCCAGCGCAAGCCCTACATCGTCGGCCCGGGCATCAAGACCGGCATGCCGATTCTCTACGACAACCCCAAGGAGGTCGGAGCGGACCGCATCGTCAACGCCGTGGCCGCCTTCGAGAAATACCGGTGCAGTCTGATTATCGTCGATTTCGGCACCGCCACCACCTTCGACCTGATCTCTTCCCGGGGTGAATACCTGGGGGGGGCCATCGCGCCGGGGGTGGGCATTTCCGCGGAAGCCCTTTTCGAGAGAGCCAGCAAACTCCCCCGCGTCGAATTCACCCGGCCTCCCCAGGTGGTCGCCAAAAACACGGTCAACAGCATGCAGGCCGGGATATTCTTCGGTTACGTGGGGCTCGTCGACGGTCTGGTCTCCCGGATGAAGCAGGAGTCCCGGGAGGAACCGAAGGTGGTGGCCACGGGGGGGCTGGCCGGGCTGATCGCCCCGGCTTCGGAGACCATCGAGGAGGTGGAGCCGTTTCTGACCCTGGAGGGGCTGCGGATCATCTATCAGCGTAACAAGGCGGGTTTTTGACACCCTTTTTCCCGGGTGCTACTATTCATCTTCAGTGCGGAGCGGCTGCGGCTGCTGAACCATCGGCTCCCTGCCTGTCGATGCCAAGGCGTCGGAGCGGTGGGGGATTTTCCATGATCGGATTCCCCGGACGGGGAGATGAAAGGAAGGGGCCATGGGAAAGTACGATACGGCGAAGCTGAGGAACCTGGGGATCGTTGCTCACGGAGGGGCCGGCAAGACGTCGCTGACCGAGGCCATCCTCTACAACGCCGGGATGATCGACCGTCTCGGCAGGGTGGATGACGGCTCCTCCAGCATGGATTTCGAGCCCGAGGAGGTCAAGCGGGGAATCACCATCAGCTCCAGCCTCCATCACTGCGAGTGGAACGGCTACAGTCTCCACATGGTCGACACTCCGGGCTATACCAACTTCCTGCACGATACCCGCAGCTGCCTGCGCATCCTCGGAGGATCGGTCCTTCTCGTTTCGGCCATCTCCGGGGTCAAGGCCCAGACCCAGAAGATCTGGGAATGGTGCCAGGAGTTCGAGGTCCCGCGCATCGCTTTCGTCAACAAGATGGACCGGGAGCGGGCCGACTTTCTCCGCGCGGCGGACGACATGTCCAAGACCCTGGGAACCCGGGCCGTGGCGGTGAACATGCCCGTCGGAAGCGCGGAGAGCTTCCGGGGGGTGATCGATCTGGTCACCATGAAGGCCTGTCTCTACGGGGAAGACACCTCCGGCCAGTGCCGCGAGGAGGCGATCCCCGCCGAACTGGTGGAAGAGGCCCGGCACCTGAGGTCCCTGCTTCTGGAGGCCGTGGCCGACGCCGATGACGAGCTGATGGAGAGGTACCTGGAGAAGGACGATCTCAGCGAGGCGGAGATCCTCAAGGGGCTGCGGGAGGGAACCCTCACCGGCACCTTCATCCCGGTGCTTTGCGGCAGCGCCCTGACCAACATCGGGGTCCGACAGCTTCTCGATCATATCGTCCACTGCCTTCCCTCCCCCCTCGACAAGGGGACCCAGTATGGAAAGCACCCCAAGACCGGCGAGGAGGAGGCCCGGGAGCCCCGGGAGGACGGCCCCTTCTCGGCGATGGTCTTCAAGACCGTCAACGACCCCTTTACCGGCAAGCTGACCCTCTTTCGGGTCTACTCGGGGAGCCTCAAATCCGACTCGACAGTCTTCAACCCCAACAAGGGGGAGAGTGAGCGGATCGGGCACATCTTCCAGATGGAGGGGAAAAAGCACCGGGATCTCGACATGGCGGTCGCCGGGGACATCGTGGCGGTGCCCAAGCTCAAGTACACGACCACCGGCGACACCCTCTGCTGCGCCGACCGGCCGGTCATTTTTCCGAGTCCCATGCCACTGAAGCCGGTCATCTCCTTCGCCCTTCAGGCCAAGAGCAAGAACGATGAAGACAAGATCAGCACCGGCCTGCAGCGGCTCATGGAGGAGGATCCGACCCTGCAGATGAGCCGGGACGAGGAGACCCGCGAGATCATCCTCTCCGGCATGGGGCAGGTCCATGTCGAAGTGGCCGTGGAGAAGCTCAAGCGCAAGTATGGCGTCGAGGTGGAACTCAAGGAACCCAAGGTTCCCTACCGGGAGACCATCCAGGGGCGCACCAAGGTCCAGGGGAAATACAAGAAGCAGACGGGCGGCCGCGGGCAGTTCGGAGACGTCTGGATCGAGTTGGAGCCTCAGCCGCGAGGCGCGGGATTCGAGTTTGTCGACCGGATCGTCGGTGGGGTGGTCCCCCGCAATTACATCCCCGCGGTGGAAAAGGGGATCGTCGAGGCGATGCACCACGGTTGCCTGGGAGCCTTTCCGGTGGTCGACTGCAAGGTGTCGCTGGTCGACGGATCCCACCACTCCGTCGATTCCTCCGAAATGGCCTTCAAAATCGCCGGTTCCATGGCCTTCAAAAAAGCGATGGAAGAGGCAACCCCGGTCCTTCTGGAGCCGGTCATGAACATGGAGATCACCGTTCCCGATGACTGCATCGGCGATGTGATCGGAAACATGAACTCCCGCCGGGGCAAGGTGCTCGGGGTGGAGCCCAAGGCCAACAGCCAGGTGATCAAGGTGCAGGTGCCGATGGCCGAGGTGCTCAAGTACGCTCCCGAGCTTCGCTCCATGACCTCCGACAGGGGGCTCTTCACCATGGAGTTCTCCCACTACGAAGAGGTGCCCCCCCACCTCACCAAGCGCATCCTGAGTGAGCGCAACGCTTGAGCCGCGCCCCCGCCGGGGAGCAGCGCCGTGCAATTTTCCAGGAGAGGAGCCACAGAGCATGATGGACACCGAAGGCACCGGGCCGAAGGCATTGACCCGGGAAGGCGGCAGCCTTCCGGACCGCTGGAGAAATCAGCGGGGATCCCTGCGCCAGACCCTGCTTCTGCTTCTGCTCCTGATCGCCCTGGGAGGGGCGGCCCTGTACCACTTCTACCCGGACCTCTTCTCCCCGGCCCCTCCGCCGCCGCAACCCCAGCCGGTCAAGCGCCAGCCGATCAAGCTGCCGGTGGCGGCGGCGCAGGAACCGGCCGCTTCGGCCCAACCCTCCACTCCGGCCCAGCCGGTGCCTCCAGCGGCATCCCAGGCTTCCCCGGCGATCCCCAAGGCCGAGGGGCCCGAACCCGGGGTGCTGACGGAGGTGCTCCCCCCCCAGCCCGCTCCGGCGCTCAAGTCTTCCCCGGCTCCCGCTCCTCCCCCCGCGGCCCCGGTCAAGGCGGCGCCACCTGCCCCTGAACCGGCCCCTGCTGCGGCAGTGAAGGGGGTGCAGGGCGGGGAGAAGGCAGCTCCGCGGCCAGCCGCGCCTGCGGCCGTGGCAGGGCCCTATGTCCTCCAGGCCGGCGCCTACATCGTGGAGGCCAACCTCCAGGAGGTCGAGGCGACCGTGCGCAAGCTCGGTTTCCAGCCCCGCCTGACCAGGACGAAAAAAGGGGTGGATATGACCCGCCTGCGGGTCGGTGTCTATAAGGAGCAGGAGGCCAAGGCCAAGGTCAGGGATCTGTCCTCCCTCGCCCCAGATGCCTTCTACGTCCAGAAAAAGGAGGGGTGGGTGGTCTATGCCGGGTCCTACCACAGCCTCGACAGGGCCCGCAGCTATGCCGACCGGCTCTACGCCAAGGGGGTCAGGGTGGAGGAGGAGACCGCCCGGGTGGAGCTTCCGATGACCATCGTCTATTTCGGCGATTTTGTCGACGCCGCCGCCGCAGAGAAAACCGCCCTCCGCGCCCGGGCTTCAGGCCTTGACGTTTCCGTGGTCAAGCAGCGCTGAGCCCCCCCCATGGCCGAGCAACCCGCAGCAGCGAAACTGAAAGTCTCCCCCGCCGCGGCTGAGGTGGTCCGTCCCGGGGCCCCCCGTGAACAGCAGCTGCGGGCTGCCCGCGGAGGGCTCCCTCTGCCCGGGACCGACCTGCTGACTCTGCTCCTCTTCTTCACCATGGGTGCGGACGAGGAACTCAAGCGGGAGGCCCTCCAGACCCTCCGGCGGATTCCCTCGGACAAACTGGCGGCGGTTCTGGGCCGCGCCCTCTTGCACCCCCGGGTTCTCGACCTCATCGCCCGGGTCCGGCTTGGGGACCTGGTCGTGATGAGGGCTCTGCTGGCCAATGCCTCCCTGGCGGACGCGACCCTGGTCCACGTTGCGGCCCAGGCCGAGCCCGCCGTGCTTTCTTTGCTGGCGCAGGTCGGGGATCGGGCAGCGAGCCTGGCCGAGGTCGCCGAGGCCCTTCGCGCCAACCCCCACGCCGATGCCCCCCTGCTGGCCCGGCTGATACCCGGGGTGGCCCAGGAGGCGGAGCCGGAAGGGGAAGCCGGGGAGGATTCCTCCGATTCGGAGGAGGAAGAAGGGGAGCCCGAGGAGGAGATCAATCAGTCCAAGTACCAGAAGGCCCTGGAGATGTCCGTTTCCGAGAAGATCAAGATGGCCCTGACCGGCGACAAGGAGTGGCGGGGGATCTTCACCAGGGACGCCAACAAGCTGGTCTCTTCGGCGGTGCTCAAGAACCCCCGGATCACCGACGGGGAAATCCTCGCTCTCTCGAAGAGCAAGAGCGCCACCGACGACCAGATTCGCCTAATCACCCTGAACCGGGAGTGGGTCAAGAAGTACGAGATCAAGAAAGCCCTGATCTATCACCCGCGCACGCCGCTTCCCAACGCCCTGCGCTACATGAATATCATGAACGACAAGGACCTGAAGAAGCTAACCCAGAGCCGCGGAGTCTCGGCGGTTCTGGTCAACAACGCCCGCCGTATTCTGGTTATCAAAGAAAAAAAGAAATAGGTCAGGGGATCCATGGCTCTTCTCAATTACGCCAAGCGGGAAATCAACGCCAAGATCGTCTATTACGGTCCCGGCCTGTGCGGCAAGACGACCAACATCCAGTTCATCCACCGCAAGCTCAACCCGGAGAGCCGCGGGAAGCTCCTCTCCCTGGCCACCCAGACCGACAGGACCCTCTTCTTCGACTTCCTTCCCGTGGAACTCGGGGACATCAAGGGGTTCAAGACCCGGTTCCACCTCTACACGGTCCCGGGGCAGGTCTTCTACAACGCCACACGCAAAATGGTTCTCAAGGGGGTCGACGGGGTCGTCTTCGTGGCCGACTCCCAGAAGGACATGATGGACGCCAACCTGGAGAGCTTCAAAAACCTCCGGGAGAACCTGGCCGACTACGGCCTGAACCTCGACGAGATCCCCTACGTCATCCAGTGCAACAAGCGCGACCTGCCGGGGGTCGTCCCTCTGGAGGAAATGGAGCGTCTGCTCAACCCCGCCAAGGTGCCGACCTTCGCCGCCAGCGCCATGGAGGGGAGCGGGGTTCTGCCAACCCTGACGACGGTCTGCAAGATGGTGCTCCGAAAGATCCGGACCACCCAGGGTTTCGGTGCGGAGGAGGAGGCCCCGGGCAAGGAGATGGGGGCGTCCTACCGCGCCCTGCGCAAGGGGGCCGACCGGATGGATCCTTCGGCCCGACCCCAGCCTCCGGCATCCCCCTCTCCGGTCGCTCCGCCCCCCCAGGCCCCTAGGCCTGCCTCGGTTCCGGCTCGACCGACCCCGCCTCCCCTCTCTTCTCCCGCGCCACCCCGGCCCCGGCCGATGGCCCCCCTACCGGATGCCTCCCCATTGGTCGTGGAGAGCTGCGGCGCCGGGCGGGTCCAGGGTGACACGGAAATGGTCGTTCCCCTCACCCTGCGCAAGGAGGGTCAGCTCTGCCTGGCCGATCTTCACCTGCGCCTGATGCTTGATCAGGGGCGCCTGCTCGCCCTGGTGACCAAGATC
>JBFHXN010000075.1:0-9231 GCA_041598955.1 Desulfuromonadales bacterium
AACTGCTCCGCCGTCTCGGCCTGTTTCTTCCCGGTGATGATCGGTTCGCAGCAGGCGGCGTAGTCGTTGCCGCTCCCGCATGGACAGCTGTTCATTGCCGGTTCTCCTTCTTGAAAAAGCGGATATGTTCCTCTGACTGCCGAACTCTGTTCGTCAGCGGCGCTTCTTGCCCATTGGCCTGGGCTTGTGCTTGGGTTTGGGCTTGGGCGGTTTGACCACAGCGTTGAATTCGGGTTCGTAGCCGACGGTGAAGCCGGCCGAGGGGTTGTTTCGCATGCTCAGGAAGTGCGCATTGTTCTTGTCGAAGGGGCAGATGGGGGAGCTGCAGGGTTCAAAGCCGAACCTTTTGTAATAGCCGGGCTCCCCCAGGACAAAGAGGGTCTGGTCCTTGACCGGTTCCTGCCTCAGGGCAAACCGGAGCAGCTCCGAGCCCACCCCCTGTTTCTGAAATTCAGGGGACACGGCCATGGGCGCCAGGTGGAGCCCGCAGACCTCGCTGCCATGGTAGGCATGGGAAAAGGCGATGTAGGCGATGGCTTTGTTGGTATGGATGCAGACCCAGTCATGGATCGGTTTGCCATGTTCGTGGAGCTTCTGCACCAGCAGGGCTTCGTACTCGCTGCCGGGAAAGGCGCGGCGCAGCAGGGCGTAGACCTTGGCCTGGTTTTCCGTGGTGACTTTCTGGATTTTCATAGGGAGAGCCCCCGGATCGATTTCAATAGAGCCGATATTGGCCGTCATCTTCGGCCTCGAATTCCGCATTTTCCCCGACCGGAGCCGGCGCCGGTCCTGCGGATGCCGCGGGCAAGGGGATGGCCCGCTCTGTCTCCGTCGACTCCTCGGGCCGATGGGCGGCCCGGATTTTCTCCTCCCCCCCCCGTATCCCCTCATCGACCGCCCGCTTGGCGAGCCTGTCGCAGCGCTCGTTGAAGGGGTGCCCCGCATGGCCGCGGACCCATTCCCAGGCGACCTCGTGCTGGCGGGAGAGAGCATCGAGCTGCCGCCAGAGATCCTGGTTGGCGAGGGCGCCCGGGGTCTCAAGCCGGCCGGCGCGGATCCAGCCCTGAATCCATTCGCTCATCCCCCGCACCAGGTACTGGGAGTCGCTGAAGAGCCGCACGGTCCTTCGGCTGTTCAGGGCTTCGAGCCCCCGGATCGCCGCCAGAAGTTCCATGCGCTGGGAGGTGGCCGAGGGCTCAAATCCGCTCAGCTCCTTTTCCTGTTCCCCATGGCGCAGGATCACGCCGTATCCCCCGGGCCCCGAGTCGGTGCCCGAGCCGTCGCTGTAGATCTCGACCACGCCCGCCGGCGGCGGGGTGAAGGCGATCTCCAGGGCCTCGAATTCGAGCTCGCGCAACAGGGGGATCAGCTCCTGGAGGTTGGGCGCCTGGCGTTGCAGGTCGGTGAGGGAAATTTCCAGGTCGACGTCATGGCGGAGGGTGGCCAGTCGCTTCGAGAGCCGGGCCTGGTCCCCATGGGCGTGCAGACTCTCCCGGCGCTTCTTGCCGTTCACCAGGCTTTGCCACGTGAGAACCCCTTCGAGGGATCCGAACCGGCGGACCAGGTCGGCAGCGGTCTTCTCGCCGATGCCGGGAACCCCCGGGATGTTGTCGGAGGTATCGCCGGCCAGCCCGAGGACATCCGGCACCAGCTCCGGCGGGACTCCGAAGCGCTCCAGAACCTCCTGGGGGCCCGAACGCTTCTCCTTCATGGTGTCGAGGAGGGCGATGCCCTCGCCGACGATCTGCATCAGGTCCTTGTCCCCGGTGACCACCGTGACCTCGATCCCCTGGGCGGCATATCGACGGGCCAGGGTGGCGATGACATCGTCGGCCTCGAAACCGGGGGCTTCGAGAAGAGGGATATGGAGAGCCTGCAGGATCTGCCGGATGTAGGGAATCTGAGGCGTCAGGTCCTCGGGCATGGCCTCGCGATTGGCCTTGTATCCGGGATAGATCTCCCTTCGGAAGGTCTCTTCCCTGGGCCGGTCGAAGACGACGGCCAGATAATCGGGGCGCTCCTCCTGCAGCAGGCCCAGGAGCATCCTGGTGAATCCGAATACGGCATTGGTCGGCAGGCCACCGGCGGTGGCCAGGTCGCGGATGCCGTAATAGGCGCGGTAGATGTAGCTCGACCCGTCCAGCAGATAGAGCTTCGGGGATGGTTTCACGGGTTCTTCCGACGTGGGCATTGTCTTTCCTGAATTCTGTCGTCTGAGGATCGGCGTTAGAATCGCACAGACTGGAAAGGGAGCAAAATCTTTTTACGGAGCCCCGGCAGAGAAAATGGATAGGGGAAAAGTTCAAGACCCTCAAGGCTGGGGGAAACAGGGAGAAATCCGGGAGCCTGAAGGGGATTCGAAGGGTCGGAAAAAGTTGCGCCCGCCCACGGGCCCCTACCTTTTTCTTCAAATTGAAGGCAAGGCAGCATAAGATAACACGATCCCTATCCCCCCAACCTGGATGAAAAGCCATGTCGAACCAGGACACCTCCAAGCCCGCCCCCATCTACATGACCCCCGCCTGCGCCAAGCGGTTGCGGGCTGAGCTCAAGGAGCTTCTCTACACCCTGAGGCCCGAGATGGTCAACACGGCGGCCTGGGCGGCCGGCAACGGCGATCGGAGCGAGAACGCCGATTACCACTACGCCAAAAAGAAGCTCCGGCAGTATGACGGGCGTATCCGTTTTCTGACCCGGCGCCTGGAGGCGGCGACCATCGTCGATCCGGTGGAGCAGGCAAAGATCGCCAGGGGGAGGGTGCTCTTCGGCTGCACCGTCACCGTGGAGAACGAGGAGGGGGAGGAGAAGGTGTTCAGCATCGTCGGCGCCGACGAGTTCGACGCCTCCCGGGGCTACGTGAGCTGGGTCTCCCCCATCGGCCGTGCCCTTCTCGGCTCCTCGGAGGGGGACGTGGTCACCTTTGCGACCCCCGGCGGCCTGGCGGAGCTTGAAATCGTCAAGGTCGAGTACACGCCCCTCGATTGAAGGAGGCGGGGCCAGAGCCTCGCACGGTTCCCAGTTGAACGGCGACCCCGGATCTTTTATAGTCCCGCGAGAAGCGCAAACCCACCCTGCCGGAGAACAGACCATGGACATCGATCTGCGCGTGCTGAAGAACCTGATCCACAAACGAACCGAGGAGATTGAGATGATCGTCGCCGGGACGGGCTATCTGCCCCGAACCGTCATCGGAGTCGGCACCTTCCTCCTCGACCACGACGGCGACATCGACCTGCTGACCGACAAGCAGAAGGTCACCTTCGAGAAGTTTCTCAAGCCGCTGCTGGAGAAATCCCCCCGGTAACCGAGCTTCACCGCCTGGGCCCCGGCGCTCCACCCTCCAGGGGCGCCTCGACCCGAACCGAAGGAGCAGCGATGCGTTTCATCCACACCGCCGACCTCCACCTCGGCAAGACCTACCGGACGTCGGCCGGAGAAGCGGAGCGCTACGACGACTTCTTCCGCTGCCTCTCCGGCATCGTCGCCGACGGAGTGCGCGAAGGGGTCGACTTTGTCCTGATCGGGGGGGACCTCTTCCACGTCGGCCAGATCCTCCCCCGCACCTTCGCCCGCACCATCGAAACCCTGCAGCCCCTCAAGGACGCCGGCATCCCCTGCATCGCCGTGGAGGGGAACCACGACTGGATCCATCGCCGCGACAGCATCTCGTGGATGGAGGCCCTCTCGCAGATGGGCTACATCCGCCTTCTGCGCCCCTCGCGAACGGAGGAGGGGGGATACCGCTTCGATCCCTTCGACCCGGAGACCGGCATGGGGGGGAGGATCGGGATCGGGGATCTCACCATCTACGGCCTGGGCTACATCGGCGCCCAGGCGGGGAGCCACGTGGAGCGTATCTGCGAGGCGGTGACCACCGGGAACAACCTGCTGCTCTTCCATGTCGGCATCTGGAGCTATTCGCCGGTGGAGATCGGCAACATGAAGCCGGAGGACGCCCACCGTCTGGCCGGGACCTTCGGCTACGTCGCCCTCGGGCACGGTCACAAGCCCTACGTCGTCGAGACCCCCGAGGGGAAGCCCTACGCCTACAACCCCGGTTCGCCGGAGCGGGTCAACTTCGGCGAGCAGAAGTACGACAAGGGCTACTACCTGGTGACGGAGGCCGGGGGGTGTTTCTCGGCCGAGTTCAGGCCGACCTCTCCCCGCCCGATGGTGGTGGCGACCATCGACCTCGGGGGGGCCGAACATGCCGAGGAGGCTCTGGCCCGCTTCGCCGGAGAGGTGGGAGCCAGGCTTCCGGCCGGGGAGGACCCCCGCCGACCGCTGCTGGAGCTGAAGCTGGTCGGCCGGGTCAAGTTCCACCCCTTCGAACTGGGGCGCGAGAGGCTGCGCCTGGCCCTGGAGGAGATCGCCCATCCCCTCCATGTCGAGCTCAAGAACCACCTCTCCCTGGTGACCAGCGCCGGCGAGGGGGAGACGGCCAAGAAGAATCTGGCCGAGATCGAGCAGGACGTGCTGCGGGATCTGATCGGCGCCGGCAGCGACTACCAGGGGCGCGAAGACGAGCTGGTCCGCCTCTCCATGGCGCTGCGCAGCGCGGTGCAGAAGGGGGATGTCGATGGAGAGGAGTTGCTGGCGCTGTTCGACGGTGAGGGGGGATAGCTATGCAGATCCTCTCGATTCACCTCAAAAACATCAAATCCCACCGGGACACCACGCTGACCTTTTCCCCCGGGATCAACGTTCTTTCCGGTCCCAACGGGGTCGGCAAGAGCACCATCTTCGAGGCGATCGGCTACGCCCTCTTCGGGGTCGATGCGCAGAGTTTCGTCGGCAACGTCGAGCGCTTTCTCACCATCGGAGCCAAGAAGGGGGAGATATCCCTCGTTTTCCAGCCGACGCCGGCCGAGGTCTTCCGCGTCAGCCGCACCGTCGGCACCCCGTCCAAGTGGCTGCTGGCCCGGGAGGTCGGAGGCACCTTCGAGGTCGAGGAGCACAAGGACGCCAGGGAGACCGAGGCGCGGCTGAAGGAGCTGCTCGGTCTCGACAACGGGCGGTCCCTCGCCGAGCAGTTCGAACTGGTGATCGGCCCCTTCCAGCATGAATTTCTGGGCCCATTCGTGATCAGGCAGGCGGCCAGGCGCCGCGACAAGTTCGACGAGATTCTCGGTATCGACACCTGGCGCAAGACCTTCAATGAAACCAAGGTCCTCGCCACGGCCATCAAGGCCAAGGTCGATGCGCTGCAGAGTGCCATCGGCCCTCTCCAGGATCAGGTTGCGGCACTCCCTGCGAAGAGGGATGAGCACCAGGGGGCCAGGCTTCACCTCGAGCAGGCGCAGCAGAACCTAAAGCAGCTGCAGAGCGATCTCAAGGCCCTCGAGGGGCGGCTGGTGGATATCGACAAGCGCGAGCAGCAGCTCAAGGAGCTCGGCGTCGAGATCGACAAACTCACGGAGCGGATCGCCAACGGCAAGGATAAGATCGGCAGCCAGAAGGCCCTGATCGGCGAGGCCGAGAAGGCCAGGCGGATCGTCACCGAGAACACCGCCGGCACAAAGGCCTATGAACAGGCCGAAAAGCGCCTTTCCGAGTTGCGCGAGCAGGTGAAGGCGCAGCGGCAGCTTGAGCAGGAGGTGGCGTCCCTCGACAAGCAGGCCGGTAATTTGGGAGAGCGCTGCGCCGCAGAGGCGAGGAGCATCGAGCTGGCAGGCAAGGAGCTGCACAGCGAAGAGCAGGCCCTGGCTGCAAAGCGCAAGGAACTCGCCATCGACGAAAAACTGCTGCAGGCGGCGGCGCGTCTGCCGGAACTCCGTACTGCCGTCAGCGAGGCCCGCAAATATCTCGGCCGGCTCGAAGGACGGCGCGCCGGGTTGAAAGAGGGGAGCGAGAAGCTCGCCGAGGGGATCTGCCCGTTCTTTCAGGAGCCCTGCCTGAATATTGCGGAGAAGCCTCCGGGGGACGTTTTTTCAGGCAAGTTCGCCGAGCTCGAGGCGGAACGGGATCGTCAGAAAGAGGGCCTGGCTCTGCTGGAGAAGGAGGAGGCCGAGGCGGCCAGGGCGAGCGATCGGCTGAAAGCTCTTGAAGTGCAGCTCAAGGGGCTGGATGAACAGGCGGCCGGTTTGAAGGCAAAGCGCACATCCAGCGAGGGAAGAGCCAGGAATCTCGCGGACCTGGTAAATGAGCAGGAGGCGCTGCGGCGGCGGTTGGCCGAGAAGCAGCAGGCCCTGAAAGCATTCAGCAGGCTGCAGGCGGACATCGATGCTTCCGAAGAAGAACAGAAGAAGCATCAACCGGCCCGCGACCTCTATGTGGCCAACAAGGACCAGGCCGCAAGGCTCGAGGAGCGCCAGGCCGAATTGCAGAAGTTCGAGCAGCTGCTGGTTCAGTTGGAGACGCAGCGGGCGGGCAGGGAGGCGGAAATCAAAACCATCAGCAAAGAATACAATGCCGATCAGCACCAGGAACTGCGGGAACAGAAGGATGGGTTGAAAGAAAAGGTCGGAGCCCTGGGGCAACAGGTCAAGGGGCTGGAGGCGGACGTCCAGCGGCTGGCCGGGGAGATCGACAGGCTCAGGAAGATCGCGGAGGAAATCGCCGCAAAGCAGACCCAGGTCAAGGCCTACGGCGAAAAGGAAGAACTGGTCAAGTTCCTGCGCAACCGGGTCTTCCGGAATGTTTCAGGTTATCTCTCGGAGCGTTTCCGCGAGGAGATCAGCCAGCGCGCCAACAGCATCTACCGCATCATCGCCGAGGTCGACGAGGAGCTCTCCTGGGGGGAGGATTATCGCATCGTCCTGCGGGACATGGTCGACGGAGAGCTGCGCGAGCGCAGCGACGATCAGCTCTCGGGGGGGCAGACCATGAGCGCCGTGGTCGCCCTGCGCCTGGCGATGCTGCAGACCATCGGCGCCCGCATCGCCTTCTTCGACGAGCCGACCTCGAATCTCGATGCCGCCCGGCGGGAAAACCTCGCCCACGCCTTTCGCGCCATCGACGTCGGCAAGGAGGAGGTCACCGAGCACTGGTACGACCAGCTCTTTCTCATCAGCCACGATGTCGCCTTCACCGAGGTGACCGATCAGGTGGTGCAGCTGGGGGAGAGGGATTGAAAGACCGAGAAGGGGGGCATGCTATACTGGCCCCATGAAAAGTCTCATCCTCACCCTCTCAATCCTGGCCGCTGCGCTTTGCTGCTCCGTCGGGCTCACGGCGGCCATGGCCCCGGGGAGCCCCCTGATGAAGTGCGAACCGACCCATGAAGATCATTTGGGCCCCTTCTATGAACCAAACGCCCCCCTGCGCTCCAAGGTGGGGGAAGGGTACCTTCTGAGCGGGGTGGTGAAGTCGGCGGCCGACTGCTCCCCCGTCGCCGGGGCGCGGATTGAGCTCTGGCTGGCCGGGCCGCAGGGGCGCTATGACGACGCCCACCGCGCCACCGTCATCACCGATTCTGAAGGGGGCTACCGCTTCGAGAGCGACCCTCCTCCCCCCTACTCGGGGCGCCCGCCCCACATTCACCTGCGGGTCACCGCCCCGGGATTCCGGACCCTGGTCACCCAGCACTACCCCGAAGCGGAAGCGTCCTCGGGACGATTCGACCTGGTCCTGATCCCTTCTCCCTGATCCTCCAGGAAGATCCAATGAATCTTGACGAGGTCACCGCCTACCTGCACGAGCATATCCCTCTCACCATCGCCCTCGGTGCCCGGATCGAGGCCTGGGACGGTGTCACGGTGACCCTCTCGGCCCCCCTGGCACCGAACCTCAACCACCAGCTTACCGCCTTCGGGGGGAGCATTTCGGCCCTGGCCATCCTCGCAGGGTGGACCCTGCTCCATCTGAAGCTGCGGGAAGAAGGGGTGCGGTGCCGCCTGGTGATCCAGAAAAGCTTCGTCGACTACCTCGACCCCATCGTGGGGGATTTCCAGGCGAGCGCCACCCTCCCCCCCGCGGAGAGCTGGGAGCGGTTCGTGGAGACTCTGCGCCGGTTCGGCCGTTCGCGGATCGCCGTGACCTCCCGGGTGGAGAGCGCCGCGGGGCTGGGGGGAAACCACGAGGGGGTCTACGTGGCGGTGCGGCTGGAGGAGGGGGAGGCGGTCTGAGGGGGAGGGACCATTCAACTCGAAAGCTGTGTCCCGAAGGCTCACTCATCGAAAAGCCGGTTGCCGGGAAAAACGATTTGGGCTATTTTCATCCAGATGGCAAACCCCGATAGCCAGAGGAACCGATATGAAATCAGACGAGATTTTTCACATCATCACCAGGCATCGCTCTGACATGATCCGCCTGGGCGTCAGTCGAATCGGTCTTTTCGGCTCGGCGGTGCGGGGGGACGCCAGGCCGGAGAGCGATCTTGATTTTCTGGTGGAGTTCAGGCCGGGGGCGAAGAGCTACGACCACTTCTGCGAATTGGCGGAACTGCTGGAAAGTCTTTTCGGCCGCAAGGTCGATCTGCTGACCGTCGAGTCGGTCAGCCCCGTTCTGAAGAAGCGGATTTTGGAAGAGGCACGGTTTGAAACCATCCACTAGCTATCTCGAACATATTCTGATCGAGACCGAATACCTGATGGCCACCTCCCGCTCCCTCGGTCTGAAGGATTTTCTGGGTGATGAGACTCTTCAGCGCGCCTTTGTCCGGAGTCTGGAGATCATCGGTGAGGCCGTAAAGAAACTCCCGGAGGATCTGAAGGTTCGCCACCCAGACCTGGACTGGCGAAGGATGGCTGGAACGAGGGATCGGCTGATTCACGGCTATTTCAGTGTGGACTTCGAACTCGTCTGGGACATCGTCCGGAACAAGATTCCGTCCCTGCATTCCGGGATCCTGAGAATTCTCGCCCAGGAACAGAGATGATCACCTCCCCCTGAGCCTGCAATTGGGCCGCAGAGGCCCCTCGCTAAACTCCTTCCCCATTGCTCACCCTTCAACCCTCCCCCGTCGTCCTCCGGATCAGCCGGTGCTTGATCCGCCTGATCCCCCACCAGACCGTCAGCAGCACCGCAGGCACCGTGAAGGCCAGAGCCGTCTTCTTGTCGAGGTGCAGAGCCTCCAGCGGCAGGCCGCTCACGACGTAGCTCAGAAGGCCCACCAGGTAGTAGCTGATGGCGGCCACGGAGAGCCCCTCGACGGTCTCCTGCAGGCGAAACTGCAGGTGGCTGCGGCGGTTCATGGCGGCCAGAAGCCCCTTGTTCTGCTCCTGCAGGGTGAGGTTGACCCGGGTGCGCAGCATGTCGCCGGCCCGCTCGATGCGCCGGGAAAGGTCCTCC
>JBFHXN010000076.1:0-9120 GCA_041598955.1 Desulfuromonadales bacterium
ACAGCGACGGGGACGGGGTCTTCGATATGGATGACGCCTGCCCCGACACCCCCGCAGGGACCTCCGTCGATGCCACGGGCTGCCCCGTGAAGAAGCGCGCAGCGCAGCCGGCCGCCGACGCCCGGGATTCCCTGACCCTCGACATCCAGTTCGCCCCCAACCGGGCCCAACTCGACCCGGCCAGCCGCGCCCAACTGGAGGAAGCCGCCGCCTTCGTGCGTCGCTACCCCGGCAGCCGCATCAGGGTCGAGGGATACACCGACAGCGTCGGGACCGAAACCTACAACCTTAAGCTCTCCCAGCAGCGCGCCGAGAGAGTCCGCAGCACCCTGGCCCGGGAGTATGACATCGCGCCGGAGCGGATCCAGGCCAAGGGATACGGCGAGGCCAACCCCGTGGCCGACAACGCCACCCCCGAGGGTCGCCTCCAGAACCGCCGGGTGGTCATCACCATCCTGAAATGACGGCCGAAGGGCTCCGTCTCTCCCGGCCATATCCTGGGGGAGAGAGCGCTGCGGAAAAAACAGCCATGAAAAGACCTGATTCTCAAACAAGAGACCCTTTGCACCTTTCCAGCACCAGGAGAGACCGGATGACCTGCCGGAGAGCCCTGATGATCCTGGGAACCGCCCTTCTGCTCCTCCTCGGCGCCTGCTCCGAGAGGGACCGGGGGCAAGGAACCGCCCTGCTCGTCGAACCCGACAGCACCGCAGAACTGCAGGAGATCTTCGCCAGGCACAATTACGACCTCGGTACCCTGGAGGAGGGAGTCCCCCGCCTGATCCTCTCCCGCCTCCCCGAGGACCTGGAACACCTCCCCGAAGTCTCTGAGCGCAAGCGGATCTTCTTTCTCTCCCTGCTCCCCATGGTCCTCATGGCCAACGAGGAGATCGCCTGGCAGAGGGAGGAGCTCTTCGACCTCTTTTCCAGGGCCGACAACCAGAAAACCCTCGGCGCGAGAGAGCTGGCCTGGCTGGAGGAGATCGCCGCGGAATACCGTGTCAACGGAGACCCCTTGACGAACCCCAGGGCGCGGACCCTTCTGCTGCGCCGGGTCGACGTCCTCCCGGTCTCCCTCGTCCTCGCCCAGGCGGCCAACGAGTCGGGGTGGGGGACCTCCCGCTTCGCCCGGCAGGGGAACAACCTCTTCGGGGAATGGACCTTCACCCCGGGGACGGGCCTGGTTCCCATCGACCGGCCCGACGGGGCGACCTACGAGGTGCGCCGCTTCGACTCGGTCTACGAATCGCTGCAGTCCTACATGAGAAATCTCAACACCAACACCGCCTACCTCCCCCTTCGGGAAGTCCGGGCGCGCCTGCGCGCCGAAGGGCTCCCCCTGACGGGCCTCGAACTGACCCCCGGCCTGGAGAACTACTCCATCCGGCGGGAAGCCTACGTCAGGGACATCGACCGCATGATCCGCCAGAACCGCCTCTCCCTTCTCGCCGAAGCTGCCCTGAAACGCTCATGAAAAAAGGAGCCGGGGGACGTGTCCCTGACTCCTGACATCTGACTTACCGGGCCGGGCACCCTTCGGGAGCCGGTCCCGGGGTCACTCCTTCCTGCCGGTCTTCACCCAGAGATGGCTGTACCAGTACCACCCTCCGCCGGTCGCTGCCGGCGCCGTGAGGGTGTACTTGTTGCGCCGCCCGGCCAGGGGCTTTCCCGCCTTGACGATGAAGGAGCCGGTCTCCCCGGGGACCACCGTGACAACCGCATCCTCCTGCCCCTGGACGAAGCAGCGGAGCCGCGAGAGGTCGGCCTCCCCCGGGGCGATTTTGACCCGGAGGAGGGGCGGATCCTCGGCCCCCACCAGGGGGCTCGCCGGCTCGGCCTCGATGACCGGCAGGGCCTTCATCCGCACCTTGTCCCGGAACCCCTCCAGGGTGGCAAAGGGACCTCCCATGGGAAACCTCGGCAGGTTGAAGAGGTCGCTCCCGCCAAAGATGACCCCCGACTGCTGCCCCACTGCCCCTTCAAAACCGATCTCCCGAACCAGGGTGACAATCTCCGGGGAAAACTCCCCGAAAGGATAGGCGAAGAGCGTCGGCCGGCGGCCCAGCTCCCTGCCGAAGAGCTCCTGGGCCCGCAGAAGATCCTTTCGGACCCGCAGAAGCCGGTCCCCCTCCCCTTCCCCGGGTTGATCCTCGAGAAGGTAGTCATGCCCATGGCTGTGGTTGCCGATCTCCACCCCCTCGGCGGCGAGGGATCTCAGCTGCTCCCAGTCGAGATAGCCCTTGTGGCCGACGCTGCCGGTGCTGACAAAGAGGGTGACGGGGTAGCCGTAGCGGCGCAGAAGGGGCATGGCTCCGGTGAGAAAGGTGAGGTAGCCGTCATCGACGGTCAGCAGGGCTGATCGCTCGGGAAGAGGCTCCCCCCCTCGAAGGCGCCGGACCACCTCCCCCAGGGCCAGAACGGTGTACCCTTTCTCCTTGAGAAAGGCGAGCTGGGCTTCGAAGGCCTCCAGAGAGATATTGGTGGAGGGATAGCGCCCGTCACCGAAGCGGTGGTAGACAAAGGCATTGACGTCGGCGGAGGCGGCGCCGCCCAGCAGGAACAGGAGCAGGATCGAGGCGAGGAGGGTTCGAGGCATCTGGATTGACCCCATGGGAGGGCAAGGGGGAGAGGCACCCTGGCGGGAGCCGGTCCCTGGGCTATTGACTGAAGGCCTCAGGTTCCTTGACCTTCTGCCGCAGGTAGCGCCGAATGCTGTTGCGGGCCTTGGGGGTGGCCGCCCACTCGAGCCACTTGGGGAGAACCTGGGGGGTGGGGGCGCGCTCCACGGAGACCTGGTCGCCGTCGATGAGGCGGGCCTTGAGCAGGCGGGTCTGGCCGTTGATGCGGGCCCTTCGGGCGTGCAGGCCGAGTTCCTCGTGGATCGCGAAGGCGAAATCGAGGGCGCTGCTCCCCTCGGGGAGGGTCCGGCTCTCCCCCCGGGGGGTATAGACCTGGATGGACGAAGAGGCGAGGCGCAGCGATTCCGTGTCGAAGGCCGACTCCCCCTCGAGCAGCGACCCCATCAGCTCCCGGAAGTTGGCCCGGCGGAACTCGAAACCGGGGGTGAGGACCCCCGCCTCGTTGAAACGGGCCAGCTTGCGGGTGGTGATCTCCACCCGCATCCGGTTTTCACCGGCCTGCACGGTGGTCTTGAGGGCCTGGTACCCGTAGGGGGAAGGGACGTTGAGATGATCCCTGAGCTTGCCGGGGATGGGGTGATAGAGCCCGTGAAGAAGGCCGAGGGCGAGATAGGCGTCCATGGTCCGGTCGACCTGGACCTCCAGGGTGTAGAGGGTCTGGAAGCCCCGCTGCATGGCCTGGGCCCCCGCCACGGAGAAGGGGCGCCAGCGGTCCCGCAGCAGAACGGGGATTTTCTGATGTTCGAAGGCCTGCTGGATTTCGGCCCGCAGCCGGCGGCGAAAGGGCTCGGACTCCTCCCGTAGCTCCACCAGAAAGGCCTGGAATGCCCTGGCTCGCCGGGGATAGAGCACCCCGAGGGAGAGGGCGTCCATCTCCGATGCGACATGCCCCATCCCCAGGTGCCGGGCGAGGGGAACATAGACGGCGCGGGTCTCGTCGGCGATCAGGGCCTGCTTGTCCGCGTTGAGCGCCCCGATGGTCTGCATGTTGTCCATCCGGTCCCAGAACTTCAGGCAGAGAACCCTCACGTCCTTGATGGCCAGCAGCAACTGCTTGCGGTAGGTCTTGGCCTTGAGGGCTTCGCGGCTGAGGTTCTCGTCGGTCACCTTGGTCAGGCCGTCGACCAGCACCCCCACCTCCGGGCCGAAGAGCCGCGTCACCTCGGTGAGGGTCACCGGGGTATCCTCCACCACATCGTGCATGATGGCCGCAATGACCGAGGCGAAGTCCATCCAGTGGCGGGCCGCCAGATGCGCGACCCGAAGGGGGTGGAAAAAGTAGAGTTCTCCGGACTTGCGGTACTGCCCCTCGTGGGATTCCCGGGCGATCTGAAGGGCCTTCTGGACCGCTTCGATGCCGCGGTCGAGGTCCTCCTCGCTGAGTTCCCCCCCATGATGGGTCACCAGCAGCTCCATGATCTCGTTGATCATGCGCAGGATTCTGCGTTCTTCGGGCGATACTTCGGACATCTCTGACGACCTGGAATGGCGGAATAAGGGAATTCCGGCGGGGGCCCCGCGGGAGCTCTCTATGATAGAGAAGAAATTCCCGGGCGGCAAGGGGAATTGCCTCTGCCGCCGGGAGGGTCAGACGGGCCCCCCGGGCCCCCTCCAGCGAGGGAAGAAGGGGGGCACCTCGGCCCGGTAGCGGTGGTACTCATCCCCGAAGAGTTGAACCAGACGCCTCTCCTCGAAACGGGCTCCCACCACCAGGTAGAGGGAGAGAAGAAGACTGACGAGAAGGGATGGCGCCGACAGGTCCCTGGCCCAGAGAAGAAGAAAGAGGGCCGTGTACCAGGGGTGGCGTATCCTCCCGAGAATCCCTTCCCTTACGAGCTTCGGGGGTGCGGCGGCGCCCTCCCCTTTCCCCCTGGGGGGCCATCCGAGAAAATCCCGCAGGGGATAGACCCTCGCCCCCGCCGCGACCAGAAGGGCTGCCAGGACCCAGCAGAGCCCCTGGAGAAGGACCCATGGCCCACCCCAGACGATGATCTCCGGGGCATGCAGGCTGAAGGAGAAGAGAAGGACCGGCACCAGGGTCGCCAGGGCAAGGAGGTTGTAAAGGAACCGATAGGCCCCCCCGGGGATTCCGAGGGATCGTTGCACCCAGGCCGCCGCCGGGGGGAAAACCAGCAGGGAATGGAGCGAACACCAGAGGACCCAGAAAAGGGCCAGAAGGAAGAGATCGTGAATCATCCCGGTGCCCGGAACGGAGGAGAGAGGGGGGACCGGGCAGGGGCATTGTTCATCGGGCGGTTACCCCGGAGGCCAGGAGAGGGAGCGTCCCCCCAGAAGATGGAAATGGATGTGCCAGACCGACTGGCCGGCCCCTTCGTTGCAGTTGTTCACCACCCGGAAGCCCTCCTCGGAGAACTCCAGGTCGTGGGCCAGCTTCCCTGCGATCTGGTGGATGTGCCCGACCAACTCGTTGTCGGCGGTGGTCAGGTCGAGGGTGGTGCGGATATGCTTTCTGGGGATGATCAGGTAGTGGTGGGGAGCCTGGGGATTGAGGTCGGCGATGGCCACCACCCGTTCGTCCTCGTAGAGGATCCTGGCCGGGATTTCGCCGGCGATGATTTTACAGAAGATGCAGCTGTCGGTCATTGTCGCTCCTTTCGGGGGGGGGCTTGCGGGTGGGGACCGGCGTCTGGTCGTTCAATACTACCATATGCCACCCCGACCGGGCGGCCCGCTTGAGAAGGCTCTCCTCGTGGCTGAAGAGGATGACCTGGTGGCGGGCGGCCACCTGTTCGAGCAGCCGGAGAGCCTCGTCCCGGCGAGCCTGGTCAAGGGAGGCAAGGGAATCGTCGACCAGCAGAAAAAGGGTCCGCCCCTTCCCGAGCAGGTCGATGAGGGAGAGCCGCAGGGCGATCCAGGCCGCATCGCGGGTTCCCCGGCTGAAAGCCTCCAGGGGATGCCACTGGCGGTCGCTGCCGCGCAGGTGAAGGGACCAGTCCCCGTCGAGGCGCACCTCGGGGTGGCGGCCGCTTGTCATGCGCCCGAGGTGCCTGCCGAGGCCCGCCGCGAATCGGTCCTGATGGGAGGCCCCGAATTCGGCCGTGGCCTGGGAGAGGAGCTCCCGGGCGGTGGCCACCACCCGGCGGCGGCGCAGGAGCTGCTGCTCCAGCGCCCGAAGGCGCTCCCCTTCGAGTTCGATCCTCCTCAGGTCCGCCACTTCGGCACAGAGACCCTCGGAGCGCTCGAGAAGGCGGGAAAGGGCGAGGGGGCCGCCGGCCGGAGGTGAGAGGGTCCCCCGCCCGGGGGCGCATGCACCGACCCCTCCCTTCGGAGAGGTCCCCTCCCCCCGGGGAGGAACATCCGGGGCTCCGGCCAGGGCGTCGAGGCCTGCGGCCGAAATCGGCAGCCCCTCTTCCCGCAGCTGCTCGTCGAGGCTCTCGAGCCTCGCCAGGGTCTGCTCCCGATCGATTTCAAGACGTCCGAGCCGCTCCTTCATCCCCCGCAGCTCCCCCCGCTTGGTTCCGGAGAGAAAGAGATGGACCCCCCAGGCGAAGGCCGAGAGGAATCCGGCCCCCCCGAGGGCCCCCAGCCAGAGGTCGCTGCGGATCAGGCCGAGCCCCGCTCCGAGAACCAGGAATACGGCCGTCAGCACCGCCGGGAAAAGGACCGGCGTCCCGGGATGATCGATCAGGTCCTGCCGCAGGGCGGCGGCTTCCCTCTGCAGCCGCAGCAGGCGCTCCCGGGTGCGGCGGGCTTCGCCGACGAGCCCCCCGGCTTCGGGCACCGCCGATGCAGGTCGGGTCGGGTCGGGGGGTCGGAGCGCAGGGGAGAGAGGACCGGCCCCCCTCTCATGCACCGTGGCGGAGCCTGGATCCATCCCCAGGGAGGCGGCCAGTTCGGCGGCCTCCCGTCGCACCTCGCCGAGTTCCTTCAGGGGTTCGATCTTCCCCTGCCAGAGCTCTTCGAGCTCTCCCAGGCGGTCTCTCAGGGCGCCGATTTGCCCCCCCTGGCTCCCCTTGGCTCCAAGGTCGAGGTATTCGGCCTCCAGGGCGGAGAGCACCTCTTCGCTGTCCACCCCTCCGTAGCCCCCCAGCAGAGCCCGCAGCCTTGGCGCGACCCCCTCGCCGAACCGGGGGGAGAGGCTCCCCTGCCCCAGAACGAGGAGAGCCCGGAAGAGATCGGGGCTGGAAAAACCGAGGAGCCGGGAAAGCTCGGGAGCGATCGTCTCCCGGGGGGCGCCTTCCTCCCCCTCGGGGGAAGGGGCCTCGAAGGGGGAGAGCTCCCGGTAGAGGTCGTCGGTGCGGCGAAGCAGAAGGCGCCCCTCCCCGAAATCCCTCTCCAGACGAACCGTTTCCCCCTCCCCCTCGAGGACCAGGGACGCCCGCCAGGGCCCCTCCCATCCCCAGGTGCGGACTCCTTCGGGGTCGGAGCTGCCGAAAAGGGTGGCCAGGACGGCGGAGACGAGGGTCGATTTACCGGCCTCGTTGGGCCCATGGACGAGGTTCATCCCCCGCCGGAACTCCCAGTTGCCGGAGGGAAAGGGGCCGAAATGCCCCAGTTCGAGAGAACGCAGAATCATGGGGCCGTCTCCCCGCCGGCCGCAAGGCGCACCAGCACTTCACGCAGGGCCTCCCGAAGCAGGGGGCGATCCTCCAGGGGGGCCCCCTCGTGGAGAATCCTCGCCCGTCTCACCAGGGCACCCCGCAGCGTCTCTTCCTCGGCCATGGCATCGAGGGCCGGCGATCCGAACAGATCGGTTTCATCGAGCACTTCGAGATGGAAAAACTCCTCGGCGCACTCGGCATGGAGGCGCACCGGGTCGATGGGGAAGCCTGGAACGCCCGTCAGGGTCACCCGCAGCAGGAGATCTTCCGATCCAAGGGCTCCCACCTCGGCCACCCCGTCGGAGAGATTCTCCCAGTCCTCCACGGCCACTTTCCGTTTCTCCAGGGCCCGGCCGTTGACAAGAATCTTCTCCATCCTCACCTCCCCGGCTCCCACCTCGACCAGGGCGCAGAAGCGGGGTCCGGCTTCGGAAAAGCGAAGGCCCTCCGGAGAGCCGGGCCAGCAGGCGATCACCCGCTCACCGTCTCCGAGGGTGGCGAAATCGTGGCGGTGGCCGAGAGCGAGGTAGTCGAGGCCGCAGGCGCGGACCTCCTCGGCGGTGATGCCGTCATCCTGCCAGCGATCCCCCGTCGGCTGCTCTCCGCGCCCTCCGGCGTGAAGCAGCCCGATATGGACCCCCTCCCCCCGGGATCTCGTCAGAGGGGCCAGGGGGGACCCTCCCCCCGGTTTCCAGGGGCCGCCGTAGAGAAAGACCTCCTCTCCCCGGATCCGGATGCGGGCGGGCTCCGCCTCCCCGGACCGGGCCAGGAGCATCACGGGCCCCAGCCGGCCCCGGTGGAAAATGGCATCGGGAAGACCGAGCCCGTCCCGGCACCCGGGGACGACCACGGGGAGGATCCCCCGGTCCCCCAGACGACGGAAGCCCTCGGCCACCCGGGCCACCGCCTCCTCGAGGGGGCGCGGGGAATCGAAGAGATCTCCCGCGACCAGAAAGAGATCGACCTCGTTCTTGATGGCCAGGTTGACCAGCCGCTCGAACCCGAGGATCAAATCCTTCCGGCGCTCCTCTTCCCGGGGGCCGAGCTCGGGGAGCGCGGCGTCGAGGTGCAGGTCGGCGGTATGGAGCAGTCGGATCATGGAAACTCGTGGGATCGCGTAGAAAAATTCGGACCTGTATTCAGAACAAAAGGTATTAAACCAGAGAACGCTGAGGAAATCGCACCGAGAAAGACCATTTGTCCCTGCTTGACTCTGTGGCTCTGCCTCTCCGCGTTGAAATCTGTCTTGATCCCTTGGGGATCTTCCTATCGGAATTAAAGTCGAAAAATTTCGCAGAGGGAGACACCCAGACTTTCCGAAAAAACTGCGTCTGGGCGCCCGGAGGGCAGGAGGGCTTGGCCCGTCTCTTCCCCTGTCATTCCCCCTGATAGAACTCCGGATAGTAGCAGACGTTGGGGGAGCAGGCCGAGCCGAATCGGCGCCGATGGGCGGCCCGGGCCTTGTGCCGGTAGCGCTCGAGGTCGGGCTCGGTGGCGGCGAGGTCGATGAAGTCCCTGACGAGCAGGACGTTTCGCACCTTCTGCTCCGTTGCCGCCCCCCGTCCCACCAGCTTGAGACCCCAGAGCCCGCTGCGCAGCAGATGGGGGATGGCGCAAAGCCCGCAACCGTGCCTGCGGTTGGTTGTGGCCCAGCTCCCCTGGCGCTCCATCGCTCCCCGCAAGCTCTCCGAGGGCTCCCCGCCCGCCAGGGGGGTGATCCGGTAGGGGATCTCGCAGGGCCAGACCCGGTCGGGGCTCGAATGGTGAAAGGTACAGAGCCCCTCGGTGTTGGGGCACTTCCCCACCAGCAGGAAGGCGTCGAGGCGCACCCCCCGGGTTCTGGCGGCGATGGCGGTCATGTCGGCCACGGTCAGGTGGCGGGGGAGAACCGCCCGGGAGATCCCCTGGCGGCGGAAGAA
>JBFHXN010000077.1:0-9112 GCA_041598955.1 Desulfuromonadales bacterium
ACCTGGTACGGCGGGGAGATGAAAAAAGGCATCTTCACCATGATGAACTACTGGCTGCCCCTGCAGGGCATCCTCTCCATGCACTGCTCGGCCAACGTCGGCAAGGACGGCGATGTCTGCCTCTTCTTCGGCCTCTCCGGGACCGGCAAGACCACCCTCTCCACCGACGCCGCCCGCAAGCTGATTGGCGACGACGAGCACGGCTGGGACAATGACGGCATTTTCAACTTCGAGGGAGGATGCTACGCCAAGTGCATCAACCTCTCCGAGGAGAGCGAGCCGGAGATCTACCAGGCCATCAGGCGCAATGCCCTGCTCGAGAACGTGGTGGCCAACGACGACGGCGTGATCGATTTCGACGACCGCACCAAGACCGAGAACACCCGCGTCTCCTACCCCATCGAGCATATCGAGAACCACGAGCCCGCCCTCAAGGGGGGACACCCCAAAAACATCATCTTCCTCACCTGTGACGCCTTCGGCGTGCTCCCCCCGGTCTCCAAGCTGACCAAGGAGCAGGCCATGTACTATTTCCTCTCGGGGTACACCGCCAAGGTCGCCGGCACCGAGCGGGGGGTCACCGAGCCCCAGGCCACCTTCTCGGCCTGCTTCGGGGAGGCCTTCCTGCCCCTCCACCCCACCGTCTACGCCAAGCTGCTCGGCGAGAAGCTGGAGAAGCACGGCGTCAACGCCTACCTGGTCAACACCGGCTGGGCCGGCGGCGGCTACGGTGTCGGCAAGCGCATGAGCATCAAGGCGACCCGCGCCTGCGTCAACGCCATCCTCGACGGCTCCATCGAGAAGGCCGAGTTCGACCAGACCCGCTGGTTCCGGCTCAATATCCCCAAGGCCCTGCCCGGCGTCGACAGCAAGATCCTCAACCCCCGCAACGCCTGGGCCGAACCCGAAGCCTTCGACCGCATCGCCCACAAGCTGGCCGGGATGTTCATCGAGAACTTCAAGAAATACGTCAAGGACAGCGACGACTTCGACTTCACCCAGGCCGGACCGAAGGTCTAGGGGCAGATCGATACAAACAGCATTCCAGCGGGGCGGTCCAAGTGGGCCGCCCCGTTTTTCGTCGCGCCTCTGGCCGGCCTGGTCGAAGGGTGTAGAATGTCCCCATGTGCCTGATCCTGCTCGCCCATCGCATCCTCCCCGAATACCCCCTGGTCCTCGCCGCCAACCGGGACGAGTTCTACGAGCGTCCCACGGCCTCGGCCCGGTTCTGGCCGGAGGCACCCCAGTTGCTGGCGGGACGCGACCTGCAGGGGGGCGGCACCTGGCTGGGTGTGACCCGGTCCGGGGGCTGGGCGGCGGTGACCAACTACCGGGAGGCGGCCCGTCCCATGTCGGCCGGCCGCTCCCGGGGCGCGCTGGTGCTGAATTTCCTGGCCGGGGAGGAGAATCCCGGGGGCTATCTCGCTGCGGTAGCCGCCGAGGCGCAGGACTACCCCGGATTCAACCTGCTGGCCGGAACCCCGGAGGAGGTCTGGTATCTCTCCAACCACGACGGAGCTGCCCGCCCCCTCCCCCCGGGGGTCTACGGTCTGAGCAACGCCCTTCTGGATACCCCCTGGCCCAAGGTGGTCCGGAGCCGAGAGGCCTTCCAGTTGGCTCTGAATCTCCCGGGCGCCGAGCGGGAGCCCGCATTCTTCGACCTGCTCTCCGACCGCCGTGAGGCACCCGACGCAGAGCTTCCCGACACGGGCTTTGGACTGGAATGGGAGCGCCTCCTTTCTCCCCCTTTCATCCTGAGTCCCGGATACGGCACCCGTTCCTCGACCGTTCTGACCTTCTCCCGAAGCGGGGAGGCGCTCCTGACGGAGCGCAGCTTTCCCCCGGGGGAGGGGCCGGGGGCCTTTGAGGAGGCCCGCTATTCCTTTCCGCTCCGGTCTGTTCAGCAGGGTTTTTAACAGGGGATGGCCGCATCCCTGCTCCCGGCCTGTTATCCCATTCTGTTTCGGTTCCGAGACGTTGGGGACCCCTTTCTTTCGGGCATTTTGGAGTATCAGGCAAAAAGAGATTTTCCCATGAACTCCCAAGGGGAGTTTCCTGGATGGATGACCAGGCCTCCAGGCTTTTTTGCCGACCTCTTCCGGCTGGACATTCCCCGAAAGCTCCAGTATGTTAGAGCCGTTGCCGGCCCCGCCGGGCCGGGGAACTGGCCTGACAAGCATTGGACGGCACGTCCGAATTTCGAGAGTCGATTCGACCTTCCTCCGGAGGAATCTTGGCCCAGCCTACAGAAACCCGCGAATTGAACATCCCGCCGGAGCTTCCCCTTCTGCCCGTCCGGGACGTCGTCATCTTCCCCTACATGATCCTCCCCCTTTTCGTCGGGCGGGAGAAATCGATCGCCGCCGTGGAGGCGGCCCTCTCCCGCGACCGCCTTATCTTCCTGGCCGCCCAGAAGGAGATGGGAGAGGAGGAGCCTTCCCCCGCCGACATCTACGAGGTCGGCACGGTGGCGATGATCATGCGGATGCTCAAGCTCCCCGATGGCCGGGTGAAAATCCTGGTCCAGGGGCTGGCCAAGGCCCGCACCACCTCTTTCTTGACCCAGAAGCCCTATCTCAAGGTGGCCGTGGAGCGGCTGCCCGAACCCCGGATGTCCGATCTCCCCCTGGAGGTCGAGGCGCTGATGCGCACCGTGCGGGAGCAGATTACCCAGCTCTACAGCATGGGGCGCAGCCTGGCGGCCGAAGTGATGATGGTGGTGGAGAACATGGAGGACCCGGGGAGCCTGGCCGATCTGGTCGCCAGCAACATCGGCCTCAAGGGGACCGAGTCCCAGCAGCTCCTCGAGGTGGTCGATCCCCTGGAGCGGTTGCGCCGCATCAAGGACCACCTGGCCAAGGAGCTGGAGCTCCAGACGGTGCAGAACCGCATCCAGAGCCAGGCCAAGGAGGAGATGGGCAAATCGCAGCGGGAATATTTCCTGCGCGAGCAGCTGCGGGCCATTCAGACCGAGCTCGGCGAGGTCGACGCCAAGGCCGAGGAGCTCGCCGAGCTGCGCCAGAAGATGGAGAAGGCCGGCCTGCCCAAGGAGGCCAAGGCCGAGGGGGAGAAGCAGCTGCGGCGCCTTGAGACCATGCACCCCGAGGCGGCCGAATTCGCCATGCTGCGTACCTTTCTCGACTGGCTGGTGGAGCTTCCCTGGAGCCATGCCACCCGGGACAACCTCGACCTGGTGAAGGCCCGCAAGGTTCTCGACGAAGACCACTTCGACCTGGAGAAGGTCAAGGAGAGGATTCTCGAGTTTCTCGCGGTGCGCAAGCTCAAGAAGGGGATGAAGGGCCCCGTGCTCTGTTTCGTCGGGCCACCGGGGGTTGGCAAGACCAGCCTCGGAAAGTCGATCGCCCGGGCCCTGGGGCGCAAGTTCGTGCGCATCTCCCTGGGGGGGGTGCGGGACGAGGCGGAGATCCGCGGCCATCGCCGGACCTACGTGGGAGCCCTGCCGGGGCGCATCATCCAGGGGATCAAGCAGGCCGGAACCAACAACCCCGTCTTCATGCTCGACGAACTCGACAAGGTCGGGGCCGATTTCCGGGGAGATCCCTCGGCGGCCCTGCTCGAGGTTCTCGACCCCGAGCAGAATCACGCCTTCTCCGACCACTACATCAACCTCCCCTTCGATCTCTCTAACGTGATGTTCATCGCAACGGCCAATGTGATGGATCCCATCCCTTCGGCCCTCAAGGACCGCATGGAAGTCATTCGCCTGGCCGGCTACACGGCCGAGGAGAAGATGGCCATCGCCGAGCGCTACCTCGTTCCCCGGCAGCTCGATGCGAACGGCCTGAAGGCCGAGGACGTCACCTTCACCCGGCAGGCCCTGATGAGGATCGTCACCGAGTACACGGCCGAGGCGGGCCTGCGCAATTTCGAGCGGGAACTGGGGAGCGTCTGCCGCAAGGTGGCGCGCCGCTTCGCTGAAGGGAAGAAGAAGGTCGTGAAGGTGACCGGGGGGGCCGTGGCCCGTTTTCTGGGCCCCCCCCGCTATCTCCCCGAGGAGGAGCGGCGGGAGGACGAGGTGGGGGTGGCGACGGGCCTGGCCTGGACGGAGGCGGGGGGGGACATCCTCTACATCGAAGTCAACACCATGAAGGGGAAGGGAGGACTGACCCTCACCGGGCAACTGGGAGATGTCATGAAGGAGAGCGCCCAGGCCGCCCTTTCCTACGCCAGGGCCCACGCCCGCGAGCTGGGAATCGATCCCGACATCTTCGAGGGACTGGAGATACATATCCACGTACCGGCCGGGGCGATCCCCAAGGACGGCCCGAGCGCCGGGGTCACCATGGCGACGGCCCTTGTCTCGGCCCTCAGCGGCCGCCCCGTGAGCAAGGACGTGGCCATGACCGGGGAGATCACCCTGCGGGGCAAGGTCCTTCCGGTGGGGGGGCTCAAGGAGAAGGCCCTGGCGGCGGTCCGCGCGCACATCAAAACCATCATCGTCCCCCGCCGCAACCGCAAGGATCTCGAGGAGATCCCACCCCATCTGCGCAAAAAGGTCCGCTTCGTGCCTGCGGCAACCATGGCCGAGGTCCTCGAAGCGGCGCTCCTCCCCGGGCGATGAAGCTCTCGGCTCTGGGGGAGTTCGGTTTCATCGAACGGATCCGACGGGCCGCGGGTGCCGGTCACGGTCTGACCCTCGGCATCGGCGACGACTGCGCCGCGGCCGCAATTCCCTCCGGGGAGTTGCTGCTCACCTCCACCGACCTGCTGATCGAGTCGGTCCACTTCCGCAGGGACTGGACCGACCTTCACCGCCTGGGGCGCAAGAGCGTGGTGGTCAATGTCAGCGACATCGCCGCCATGGGGGGGACTCCGCGCCATCTTTACCTCGGACTGGGGCTTCCGGAGGGGATCTCCGTCGAGGATCTCGATGCGTTCATTGGCGGGTTTCTGGCCGCGGCCGCCGACAGCGAAACCGTTCTGGCCGGCGGGGACACCTGCCGCTCCCCGGGGCCGCTGCTGATCGCGGTGACCGTCCAGGGGAGCGTCCCGCCCGAAGAGATGGTGCGTCGCACCGGGGCCCGACCGGGGGAGGACCTCTACGTCTCCGGCAGTCTCGGCGACAGCGCCCTCGCCCTGAAGAGGCTATTGGCCGGAGAGGTTCCCGATCCCTTCCTGGCGGAGCGCCATCACAACCCCACTCCCCGGTATCGCCTGGGCCGGGCCCTGGCGCAGGAGGGGTTGGCGACGGCGATGATCGACCTCTCCGATGGCCTGCTGGCCGATCTCGGCCACCTGCTCGAGTCTTCCAACGTGGGGGCCCTAATCAAGCTGGAGGCTCTTCCCCTTTCGGAGAGATTCAAAGCCGCCATGGAGCAGGAGGCGGACCTGATCGATCTGGCCCTGGGAGGAGGGGAGGACTACGAACTGCTTTTCACCGCTTCTCCGAAGCGAGCCGGGGAGGTGGAAGCCCTTTCCCGCCGCCTCGGCCTGCCTCTGCAGAGGGTGGGGGTGGTGACAGGGGAGGCAAGGAACCTGACCCTCCTCGATGGGTCGGGCAAGAGCTACCCCTGCCGACGGACCGGGTTCAACCATTTTGCTTCCGGGGATTGAACCGCTGGGGAGGGGTTTCCGGCCCTGGGATTTGGCGCAAGGATTGCATGTTTGGCCCCATTGATGGACGCGCCGATCCCCGATCGTTTCACCCCGGCTGCCCGGCCCTTTTTGGGGAGTGAGTTCCCCGAGGAGGAGTTCCGGCAGACCCGCGAGGTTCTGCTTCAGAAGCTCGGCTTCGACCTGGGGATGTACAAGGACCGCTGCATCAAGCGGAGGATCGCCATCCGGGTGCGGGCCCTGGGCCTGAAGGATGCGGCCTCCTACGTGCGGTTTCTGAGGGAGGAGAAGGGAGAGGCCGACGAGCTTCTGGCGGCCCTGACCATCCATGTCTCCCAGTTCTTCCGCAACCCCTCGACCTTTGAGGTCCTCGAGAAGGAGATTCTGCCCGGCCTGCTCCAAGGGGCCCGGGAGAAGGGGAAGAGGGAGCTGAGGGTCTGGAGCGTCGGCTGCGCGGGGGGGGAGGAACCCTACTCCCTTGCCTTGCTGACCGCGGAAGAGGCTCCCGGTGGGGTGGCGGTGTCGATTTTGGGCACCGACATCAGCAGCAACATCCTGAACAGGGCACGGGAGGGATGTTACGATCCCCAGCGCCTGGCGGAGGTTTCGGAGGATCTCCTTGCGCGCTCCTTCACCAGGGAAGGGCGCTTCTTCCGGATCTCTGAAGGCATCCGCCGCCGGGTGACCTTCCGCCGGCACGACATCCTGGCCGACGGCGATTTTCCGGATGCCGACCTGATCCTCTGTCGCAACGTGCTGATCTACTTCTCCCGCCTGGAGCAGGAGAAGATTTTCGAGCGTTTCTCCCGGTCGCTCCCCTCGGGGGGGTATCTGGTGCTCGGCAAGGCCGAAACACTGCTCGGACAGTCCCGGGAGCTCTTCCAGACCGTCAACCCCGCGGAGCGTATTTTCCGTCGACAGTAGCACCCAGAAAATCGGCAACCTAACCTACCTTTCCCGGCAGCGGGTATAGAGTCGTATGAAAAGGAGCGGATCGATGCGCGTGGAAATTTCCTACAAATTCGTGATGGGCTTCGTTTTCGTGGTGGCCTCCATCGTGCTGCTGAACCTGGTGGTTCCCTACCTGGAGATCCCCGAGGTCTACCAGCGCTATGTCATGGTTTTCAGCGCCCTGCTGGTGGGAGGCGTTCTCGGCTTGGTCCTCTCCCGGGCCTTCACCGCCAACTTTCGGGTTCTCACCTCCTCGGCGGAGAGGCTGAGCGAGGGGGATCTCACCCGCAACGTGCGGCTGCCCCGCCGGGCCTTCAGCGACGAAACGGACGATCTCGCCAACTCCCTCAATCTCATGGTGGAGAGCCTGCGCAGCCTGGTGGCCCAGATCCGCAGCTCTTCGGTGAAGGTCTCCGACGCCGCCCAGGGTCTTTCGGCCTCCTCCCAGGAGATCAGCGCCTCCTCCCACCAGGTGGCCAACACCATCGAGCAGATCAGCCGCGGGGCCGAACGGCAGGCGGAGATGGTGGAGAAGGGCTCCCGGGTCGTCAAGGAGCTCGCCGTTTCCATCGACCTGATCGCCAGTTCGGCCAAGAAGATGGCCGCCTCGGCCGGAGACACGTCGAGCACCGCGGAGAAGGGCGGGGAGATGGCCCGTTCAGCCATGAAGAAGATGAAGCAGGTGCTCGCCGAAGTGGAGGACAACACCCGGCAGTTCGCCTCCTTCGGGGAGAATGTGCATCGGATCGGCAAAATCGTCGATGTCATCACCGGGATCTCCCAGAAGACCAACCTGCTGGCCCTCAATGCCACCATCGAGGCGGCCCGGGCGGGCGAGTACGGCCGGGGCTTCGCGGTGGTGGCCGAGGAGGTTCGCAAGCTGGCCGAATCGACGGGGGAGTCGGCCGGGGAGATCACCAAGCTGATCGAGACCCTGCGGGAGGAGAGCCTCAAGGTCCAGGAGTCGATGAAGGAGAGCACCCGGATGATGGGATCGGGCCACGAGGCCATCGACACCACCACGGGCGCCTTCGAGGCGATCATCCAGAACGCCCAGACCACCCGGACCAAGGCCACCAGCATCGCGGAGCTCTCCGAGAAACAGACCGAAGGGGCCCGGGAGATCGTGGCGGCCATCGAGGAGATCGCCCAGGTCACCGAGGACAACGCCGCCGCTACCGAGGAAGTTTCTGCCGCCACCGAGGAGCAGTCGGCCTCCATGGAGGAGATGGCCCATTCGGCCCAGGAGCTCTCGGCCCTCTCCGAGGAGTTGCTGGCCATGGTGGGCCGCTTCAAGACGGGACTGGAGAAGGGCTAGGCCGATGGAGCAGCTGCTGGTATTCTCGCTCGCCGATGAGCTCTACGGCCTGGAGGTCGATCAGATCCAGGAGGTGGTGGAGGCCCCGGTGCTGCATTACATCCCCCGGGCGCCGAAGCTGCTCCTGGGGGCCATCAACTTTCACGGGGCCGTGCTGCCGGTGCTCGATCTCGGGGGATATCTCGGCCTCGAGGCGGAGCGCAGGGACCAGAGGGTCATCGTTCTCGCCGGCAAGAGCTCCCCGATGGCCCTTGCGACCACCCGGGTGAAGGGTTTCATTCCCCTGGAAATCGATGCCCTGCTCCCCTTGCAGGAGGAGCGTCGGGAGAAGACATTCATCCGCGCGGTCCAGAATCGCGGCGGCGAGATGATCAACCTGCTTGACCTGGATCGTCTGCTGGCTGGTATGGATCGCCTATTTGAAGAAACAGGAGGAGACCGTGGGGCTTAGAGTTGTGATTGCCGATGATGCCCTCTTCATGCGCAACCTGCTTCGGGATATCCTGGAGAAGACAGGGTTCGAGGTGGTCGGCGAGGCCACCAACGGTGCCGAGGCGGTGGAGCTCTACCGTGAGCATCGCCCGGACCTGGTGACAATGGACATCGTCATGCCGCTCAAGAGCGGCATCGAGGCCCTGGAGGAGATCGTCCGGGAGGATCCCGACGCGAGGGTGGTCATGTGCAGCGCCCTCGGCCAGGAGTCCCTGGTGCTCGAGGCGGTGCAGGCCGGGGCCAAGGACTTCATTGTCAAGCCCTTCAAGGAGGAACGGGTGGTGGAGGTGGTGCGAAGGATCAGCGGCCAGGCCGCCTAGAGATCCGTCCCTTCTTTCTCCCACACCTTTCCGGCAAGGCCGACCATGGATATGTCCAAATACCGGGGGATGTTCCTGACCGAGGCGGGGGAACATCTCAAGAGCATGAGCCGTCTGCTTGTCGCCCTGGAGAAAAACCCTTCGGAGCGTGAAAGCATCGACACCCTCTTCCGCAATGCCCATTCGGTCAAGGGGATGGCGGCCTCCATGGGGTACGACAACACCGCCCGGCTGGCACACAGCCTGGAGGATCTGCTCGACGGCTTCCGCAAGAGCGGCAGCGTCCCGCCGGCGACGGTGGACCGGCTTCTCGCCGGGCTCGACCTGCTGGAGGGGTTGCTCGAGGACGTGGCCCAGGAAAGACCCGAGCGGGAGGTGGAAAGCTTTCTGGGCTCCCCGGTCGAGGCCGAACCCGCCGCGACGGACCCACCCCCCCCGGCCCCTGCTCCTTCCCCCC
>JBFHXN010000078.1:0-9087 GCA_041598955.1 Desulfuromonadales bacterium
CAACTACTGGCTCTACGTGGTGCTGATGATGATCGGTTTCTACGCCATGATCGGCAAGAGAAACCTGGTCAAGAAGCTCCTCGGCATGAACATCTTCCAGACCGCCATCATCCTCTTCTACGTCTCCATCGGGGTCAAGCGGGGCGGCGGCATCCCCATCGTCGACAAGCAGCAGGCCCTGCTCGGCGCCATCGATGTCGCCACCATCGACAACCCCCTTCCCCACGTGCTGATGCTGACGGCCATCGTCGTCGCCGTGAGCGTCACCGGGGTCGCCCTGGCCATCCTGCTGCGCATCTACCGGGAGTACGGGACCCTCGAGGAGGATGAGATCCTGGAGAAGATCCGCCGATGACCACCAACCTCCACCTCTACGCCCTGGCCGTCCCCCTGCTGACCGCCCTCGCCGTCAACCTCATCGGCCGCAGCCGCAGGGGTGCGGTGGCTCCCCTGGTCCTCGGCGCCCTCGGCGTCTCGACCCTTCTGGCCCTGCTCCTTCTGGTGAAGGTGCTGGGGGAGGGGACCCTGCGCTACACCGTGGGGAACTGGATCCCCCCCTTCGGCATCGAGCTGGTGGTCGACTCCCTGGGGGCCCTGATCCTGCTCCTGGTGGCGGCCGTGGCCCTGACCGCGACCTTTTCGGCCCTCAAGAGCGTCGCCCAGGAGCTCCCCGGCCGGGAACACCTCTTCTTCACCCTCTACCTGATCCTCATCGCCGGCCTGATGGGCCTGGTGATGACGGCCGACGCCTTCAACCTCTACGTGCTGCTGGAGATCACCTCCATCACCACCTACGGCCTGATCGCCATGGGGCGGGGGCGGGCGGCCCTGGCGAGCTTCAACTACGTCATCATGGGCTCCATCGGGGCCTGCTTCTACCTGCTGGGGGTCGGCTACCTCTACATCCTCACCGGCACCCTGAACATGGCGGAGATCGCCTCCATCGTCCCGGGGCTGCAGGCCTCGGCGGCCCTGGCCACGGCCTTCGCCTTCGTGGTGGTCGGTCTTCTGATCAAGATGGCCTTCTTCCCCCTGCACGGCTGGCTCCCCAACGCCTATTCCCTGGCGCCGACAGGGGCCGCGGTGCTGATCGCCCCCCTGATGACCAAGGTCACCCTCTTTCTGATGGTGCGCATCCGCTTCCTGATGTTCCCCCCGGACTATCCCCTCTTCCAGCTCGAGACGGTCCAGGCGGGGATGGTCTGGATGGCGGCCCTGGCCATCGTCTGTGCTTCGGCCCTGGCCCTGGCCCAGCGCGACCTGAAGCGGATGCTCGCCTACATCCTGGTCGCCGAGGTCGGCTACATGGTCGGCGGCCTCTGGATGGCCAACGCCACCGCCATGACCGGGGCGATCCTCCATATCGTCAACGACGCCCTGATGACCCTCTGCCTCTTCCTGGCCGCCTCGGCCATCCTCTACCGCACCGGGCGCCTCGATTTCGAGGGGATGAAGGGGCTCTACCGCCGCATGCCGGTGACCATGGCCGCCTTCACCGTCGGGGCCCTTTCCATGATCGGCGTGCCTCCGACCTGCGGGTTCTTCAGCAAGTGGTACCTGCTGCTCGGAGGGATCGAGGCGGGCCATTGGGAGTATGTGGCCGCCCTGGTTTTCAGCAGCCTGGTCAACGCCGTCCTCTTCTTCCGGATCATCGAGTTCGCCTATTTCCGGGAGCCGGAGGCCCACGGGCACGCCACCCCGGAAGCGGTCTCGGAGGCCCCCTGGATGATGCTCCAGCCCCTGGTCCTGGCCGCGGCGGCCCTGGTGGCGGTGGGTCTCTTCACGGGCCCCCTGGTCGACGGCCTGATCCGGGTGGCCATCCCGCCCGGCTTCTAGCGGGCCAAGCGGGACGGAGTCGAAAAGAGTCGTTTACTAACCCGATGCCGGTCCCCGGGGGCGCCCCCGTCGGGCCCTTTCACCCAGCAGCGAAACAAGTGAGATCATGGTGAACGTCGATTCCTATCTCCCCCTGGGGGCCGTGCTCGTCTCCCTGCTGGCGGCGATCCCCATCCTGGCCAGCAGCCGACGCCCCAACCTGCGGGAAGGGTGGACCCTGCTCGCGGCAGCCTGCAAGCTGGGGCTCGTTCTCACCATGCTCCCCGGGATCCTCTCCGGGGGGAGCTACGCCTGCACCATCGCCGAGGTGATCCCCGGGGTGCCCATCGCCCTTCGGGTCGACGCCATGGGGATCTACTTCGCCCTGATCGCCTCGACCCTCTGGCTCTTCACCTCCATCTACTCCATCGGCTACATGCGGGCCCTGGAGGAGCACGACCAGACCCGGTATTTCGCCTCCTTCGCCGTGGCGATCTCGGCGACCATCGGGGTGGCCTTCTCCGCCAACCTCTTCACCCTCTATCTCTTCTACGAAATCCTCTCCCTCTCCACCTATCCCCTGGTCACCCACGAGCAGACCCCGGAGGCCAGATCCTCCGGCCGCCGTTACCTGACCTACATCCTGGGGACCAGCGTCGCCTTTGCCCTGCCGGCGATGCTGGTGACCTACCTCCAGGCCGGAACCCTCGATTTCACCGCCGGGGGGATCCTGGCCGGGCATGCCTCCCCCGCCCTGGTGGCCGGCCTGCTGGTGCTCTTCGTGGCCGGTTTCGCCAAGGCCGGCATCATGCCCTTTCACGCCTGGCTGCCGGCGGCCATGGTGGCCCCGACCCCCGTCAGCTCCTTTCTGCACGGGGTGGCGGTGGTCAAGGTCGGGGTTTTCTCCCTGCTGCGGGTGATCTTCGACATCTTCGGGGTCGACCTGCTGCGGAGCCTCGATCTGGGGACGGTCCTCGCCTACTTCGTCTGCATCACCATCCTGGCAGCCTCCCTGGTGGCCCTCACCCAGGACAGCCTCAAGCGCCTGCTCGCCTACTCGACCATCGGGCAGCTCAGCTACATGATCCTCGGCGCGGCGCTGCTCACCGAGGCGGGAATGACCGGCGGGCTGCTCCACCTGGGGATGCACGCCTTCGGGAAAATCACCCTCTTCTTCTGCGCCGGCGCGATCTACGTGGCGAGCGGAAAAAAATATCTCAGTCAGATGGACGGCCTCGGACGGCGGATGCCGATCACCTACGGCGCCTTTCTGCTCGGGGCCCTCTCCATCATCGGCATGCCCCCCCTGGGGGGGTTCATCAGCAAGTGGAATCTCGCCATCGGCTCCCTGGCGGCGGGGCAGTGGCCCATCCTGGTGGTGCTGCTGGTCAGCTCGCTGCTCAACGCCGCCTATTTCCTGCCGGTGGTTTACCGCGGCTTTTTCGCCACCCCGAAGGAAGAGGGGGGAACCTCCGGCATCGCCGAGGCGCCCCTTTTCTGTCTGATCCCCCTGTGCCTGACGGCTCTCGCGTCCCTGGGCCTCTTCTTTTACCCGGACCTTTTCCTGAGCCTGGTCCGGACGGCCCTCTTTCCCTGAGCACCAGAGTGATGCCCCATGGCGGATGACCAAAAAAAAGAGGCCAAGATCGTCACCGACTGGTTCGACCACCCCCGGAACCTGCGCCGCCTGCGCCTCTGTTTCTACCTGGTGCTGGTCCTTCTGGTGGTTCCCGACTTCTTTCTCCACAAGCACACCCTCTTCTCGGAGGTCGAGGCCTGGCCCGGCTACTACGCCCTCTTCGGTTTTCTCGCCTGCGTGGCGATCATCCTCGTCTCCAAGCTTCTCGGCTACCTGCTGAAGCGCGAGGAGGATTACTATGATTGAGACCCTCCACCCGGGCCTGCTCTTTCTCGCCGGCGCCCTGCTGATCTGGATCCTGCCCCTCAAAGGGCGGCAGGCCCTCATCCTGCTCGTGCCGGCGGGGGCCTTCGGGATCATCCTCCTTCTGGCGCCGGGGGTCTCCGGGGAGTTCCGGCTCTTCGGCTTCGACCTCGCATTGCTGCGGGTCGACAAGCTGAGCAAGGTCTTCGGCTACGTCTTCACCATCAACGCCTTCGCCTGCTTTCTCTTCGCAAAACACCTCCGCAGTCGCCACGAGCACGCCGCGGCCCTCGCCTACATCGGGGCGAGCCTCGGGGCCGTCTTCGCCGCCGACCTGATCTCCCTCTACCTTTTCTGGGAGGTGATGGCCGTCACTTCCACCTTCCTGGTCCTGGCCCGGCAGACGACCAAGGCGACCTCCGCGGCCTACCGCTACGTGCTGGTGCACATCTTCGGAGGGCTCTGCCTGCTGGCCGGCATCCTGCTGCAGATCGATGCCACCGGGTCGGTCGCCTTCGAGGGATTCACCGTCCGGGGACTGCCCACCTACCTGATTCTCCTGGGCTTCCTGGTCAACGCCGCCGCCCCCCCCTTCTCGGCCTGGCTCTCCGATGCCTACCCCGAGGCGACGGTGACCGGGGGGGTCATCATGACCGCCTACACCACCAAGACCGCCGTCTACACTTTGGTGCGGGGCTTCCCCGGCTGGGAGATCCTCATCGTCGTCGGCTGCGTCATGGCCATCTACGGCATCATCTACGCCATCCTCGAAAACGACATGCGCCGCATCCTGGCCTACTCCATCATCAACCAGGTCGGCTTCATGGTCTGCGGCGTCGGCATCGGCACCGCCATGGCCCTGAGCGGGACGGTGGCCCACGCCTTCTGCCACATCCTCTACAAGGCCCTGCTCTGGATGAGTGCCGGGGCGGTCCTCTACATGACGGGGCGCAGCAAGTGCACCGACCTCGGCGGCCTCTACAAGACCATGCCCTGGACGATGATCTTCGGCACCATCGGGGCCCTGGCCATCTCCTCCTTCCCCGGCTTCTCCGGCTACACCAGCAAGCCGATGATCATCGAGGCGGGTATCCACGAGGGGCTCTACTGGGTCTGGCTGGTGCTCGAGGTGGCCTCGGCGGGGGTCTTCCTCCACGCGGGGATCAAGTTCCCCTACTTCGTCTTCTTCGCCAAGGACAGCGGCCTGCGCCCCGGCGAGCCCCCCCGGCACATGCTGGCGGCCATGGGGATCCTCGCCTTTTTCTGCATCTTCCTCGGGCTCTACCCCCAGCCCCTCTACGACATCCTCCCCTATCCCGTCGCCTTTCAGGCCTACACCCTGGAGCACACCCTCAACCAGTTCCAGCTGCTGATGTTCTCGGCCCTGGCCTTCTTCCTGCTGCTTCCGCTGCTCAGGCGCACGGCGACCCTCTCCCTCGACACCGACTGGTTCTACCGCAAGGGGGGGCGGCTCTTCTTCCGCCTCTCCGAGGCGACCCTGGGGGGGCTCAACCGGTGGGCCGACAAGGTCTTCGGCCGGGCCCTGCCGGAACTGCTCGCCCGTTTCTTCGCCGATCCCGGCGGAAATCTGCAACGCTACGGGGCGCGGATGGCCGCCGAGGCCACGGGGGTCGAGGAGGGGCTTCCGCAGCTGGAGCGGGCCATTACCCGGCGCAGCCAGCAGTCCGCCTACCCCGTCGGGCTCTGGGTCCTGGTGGCCGTCCTCTTTCTGGCGGCCATGTCCTTTCTCTTCTTCCGGGCCTGACCCTCCCTGTTGCCGCACGCCGGTGCTCTCCCCATGACCGTCACCCCCGGTCTCTATCTCCATATCCCCTTCTGCCGGAGCAAGTGCCCCTACTGCGACTTCTTCTCACTCCCCGGGGCGAGTGGCGAGCTGGAGGCCTACCCCGGGCTGTTGGTGAGGCAGCTGGAGCAGGCCGCGGCCGCAGAGAAGAGCGGTCCCTTCGAGACCGTTTTTTTCGGAGGCGGAACCCCTTCCCTGCTCCCCCCCGCTGCGGTGGGGCGGATCCTGGAGGGGGTGGCCCGGTGCTTCGGCCTGGCCGAGGGGGCCGAGATCTCCCTGGAGGCCAACCCGGGGACCGTCACCCCCGAGAGCCTCCGCGGATACCGGGCCGCCGGGGTGAACCGCCTCTCCCTGGGACTGCAGTCCCTGGAGGAGGAAAGCCTCGCCTTTCTCGGCCGCTCCCACACGGCCTCCGAGGCCCTCGCGGCGGCCGGCGCCGCCCGCGACGCCGGCTTCTCCAACCTCTCCTGCGATCTCATCTTCGCCCTTCCGGGCCAGTCCTCCGCGGCGCTCCAAGCCGGCCTCGAAGCCTTTCTGGCCCTGGAGCCCGAGCACCTCTCCTGCTACGGCCTCACCGTCGAGGAGGGGACCCCCTTTCATCACCGGCATCGCGCAAGGGAGTTTCACCTCCCCGAGGAGGAGGTCTACGCCGAGCAGTACCATCTCCTCCATCGGCTGCTGAGCGGCGCCGGCTACGGGCATTACGAGGTGGCGAACTACGCCCGCCCCGGCTTGGAGTGCCGCCACAATCTCGGTTACTGGCGGCGCCGGGGCTACCTCGGTCTGGGGGCGGGGGCCCATTCCTTCTCCCCGGCGGGATGGGGGGAGCGCCGCTTCGTCCCCTCCGATCTCGAGGGGTACCGCCGGGCGCTCCTGGCCGGGGAGGACCCGGCGCAGAGCCTGGAGATCTTCGACCGGAAGGGGGCCATGGCCGAAACCCTCTACCTGGGCCTGCGCACCTCCGAAGGGGTGTCGGAGTCCGCCTTCCGGGAGCGGTTCGGCCAGGGGGTGGCCGAGGCGTTTCCCGAGGCGGTCCGCCGGGCGAAGGGGAGCCTGCTCCTGCAAGGGGATTCCTGGCGGTTTTCACCGGAGGGATGGCTCCTCTACGATTACCTCATTTCCCCCTTTCTGGGCTGAAATCCCTTCCCCCTTGACCCTTGACAAAGGGGAGGGGCGTTGTTATGTTGTTTTCCGCTGGCACTCAGCAAAAGAGACTGCTAACGCCTCAGGGACGGGCCGGGATCACCGGCTTTCGGTTTTTTGTGGCTGAAGGAAGAGGAGTGCTCCGAGTGCTCAACGAACGGAACCGCAAAATCCTCGAGACCATCATCGAGATCCACACGGAGTCGGCGGAGCCCGTCGGCTCCCAGGCCATCTCGCGGCGCAGTCAGATCGGCCTCTCGCCGGCCTCGATCCGCAACGTCATGGCCGAACTGGAGGAGCTCGGCTATATCTCCTCCCCCCATACCTCGGCGGGTCGGATTCCCACGGAGAAGGCCTTTCGCTTCTACGTGGAGACCCTCCTGCAGGCGGGGGAGGGGCCCTCCCAAGGCCCCGATGCGGAGGAGGAGGGGAGCCGGCTGCGGGGGCTGAGCCTCGAGGAGGCCTTGCGCCGGGTGAGCCGCACCCTTTCGGACTCCTCCCGGTACACCGGACTGGTGGTCGCCCCCCGGTTCGCCTCGGCGATCTTCCGTCGCATCGAGTTCGTCAGCCTCGCTCCCGACCGCATCCTGGTGGTGCTGGTCTCCGAGTCGGGGATCGTCCAACAGAAGATCATCCCCTCCGCCGGAGGGGTTTCCCAGGCCGAACTCGAACAGGCGGCCAACTACCTCAACCGGACCCTGAGCGGGCTGTCGGTGATCGAGGCCCAGGCCCGCATCCTGCGCGAGATGGCCGAGGAAAAGGCCCTCTACGACGCCATGGTGCGCCGGGCCCTGAGCCTTTCCCGGGAAGCCCTCAAGGACGACCGGGACGACCAGGTCTTCATCGAGGGAACCTCCCACATCCTCGACCAGCCCGAGTTCGCGGACATCGAGAGGATGAGGCGCCTGCTGCACGCCTTCGAGCAGAAGAGCCTTCTGGCGGCTCTGCTCGAGCGCAGCCGCCAGGCCGAAGGGGTGCAGATCGTCTTCGGCAGCGAGACGGAGCACAGCGAGGTCCAGGGGTGCAGCTTCATCACCGCCAACTACTCCACCCGGGGGGGGGCGCGGGGCACCGTCGGAATCGTCGGCCCCGTACGCATGCCTTACACCCAGGTGATCCCCCTTGTGGGGCAAACGGCGCGGCTGATCAGCCGTCTGCTGGAGAGCAAATAAAAAAACGGGAGCCAAAGGAACGTGAGCAAGCCAAAAGGGAAAAAGAGCAAGCCGACCGTCGAAGAGGGGACCGGCGTCTCGGAGGCCGCTGGGGAAGTCCTCCCCGAGACCGCCGGGGAGAGCCCGGAGGGGGTGGAAACCGCCCCGGCCGAAGCGCTGGCAGCCAGCCAGGAGGAGGCCCGGAAGAACTGGGATCTCTACCTGCGGGAGCGGGCCGATCTGGAAAACTACCGCAAACGGGCCCAGCGGGAGAAGGAGGAGCTCGCCAAGTTCGCCAACGAGAATCTTCTGCGGGAAATCCTGCCGGTCATGGACAACCTGAGCCGGGCCGTGGAACATGCCCGGAAGCAGGAGACGGGGACGGACGGCCTGCTCGAGGGGGTCGAGATGACCCTCGCCCAGTTCGGCAAGGCCCTGGAGCGCTTCGGCGTGAAGACCATCGTCGCGGTGGGAGAGCCCTTCGATCCGGCCCGCCACGAGGCCATGGGGCAGATCGAGAGCGCCGACCAGCCCTCCAACACCGTGATCCAGGAGCTGCAGAAGGGCTACCTGCTCAATGATCGCCTGCTGCGTCCGGCCCTGGTCATGATCGCCAAGGCCCCGGCGGCGCCGAGCTCCCCTTCCGGGGAGTGATGAACCCACTTCGACAGACACAGCATCCCAAGAGGAGGAACAGATAACATGGGCAAGGTAATCGGTATCGATCTCGGGACGACCAACTCCTGCGTGGCCGTCATGGAAGGCGGGGAGCCGGTGGTCATCTCCAACGCCGAAGGTTCCCGCACGACCCCCTCCATGGTCGCCTTCACGGAGAGCGGCGAGCGCCTGGTGGGTCAGCATGCCAAGCGGCAGGCGGTGACCAATCCGGAGAACACCCTTTTCGCCATCAAGCGCCTCATCGGCCGCAAGTTCGACACCGAGGCGGTGAAGAAGGATATCAAGATCAGCCCCTTCAAGATCATCAAGGCCGACAACGGCGATGCCTGGGTCGAGGTGCGCGGCAAGAAGTACAGCGCCCCGGAGATCTCGGCCATGGTGCTGCAGAAGATGAAGCAGACCGCCGAGGATTACCTCGGGGAGAAGGTCACCGACGCCGTCATCACCGTGCCGGCCTATTTTGACGACTCCCAGCGCCAGGCGACCAAGGACGCGGGCAAGATCGCCGGCCTCAACGTGCTTCGCATCATCAACGAGCCGACGGCGGCGGCCCTGGCCTACGGTCTGGAGAAGAAGAAGGAAGAGAAGATCGCCGTTTTCGACCTCGGCGGCGG
>JBFHXN010000079.1:0-9076 GCA_041598955.1 Desulfuromonadales bacterium
CAGCAACCTCTCCACAAAGCGCACGGGAACCAGGAAGCTGACCTGGTTGCCCGCCGTCGAGACGTTGACCCCGACCACCCGGCCAGCCCTGTTGAGGGTCGGCCCTCCGCTCATCCCCGGGTTGATCGACCCGGTGAAATGAATCTTCTCATAGAGAGATTTCTCCAGCAGACCGTTGTAGGTCCCCTCGACGATGGTCAGACCCAGGTCGAAGGGATTGCCCAGGGAGAAGAGGTGCTCCCCCTTGGCCGGGCGCCCCTTCTCGAGGCCGAAGAAATCCCCCTCCAGCCCCGCCCCCCGCAGCAGGGCGAGATCGTTGACCACGTCGAGCCCGAGGAGTTCCAGGGCTCCGCTCCCCCCCCCTTCCCTCTGGTACTCGGCCCGGTACTTTCCCGGATGGTTGACCAGTTCGGCGACCACATGATAGTTGGTGACCACGTGCCCTTCGGAGCTGACCGTGAAGCCCGATCCGATCCCCGCCTTGGAGCCCGAGGACTGGTCCAGGATGCGAACCTGCAGGACCCGGTCCTTGTAGCGGGCGAAGACCTCTTCGGAGAGGTCGGCCGCCGGCGCGGGGCTGCTCCAGGCAAGCATCCAGAGCAGTGCGGTCAGGATCGACAAGCGTTTCATAGGGAGATTCCCACAAGAAGACGGACTGCGGTTCCGGCCCGATTTCGGAGGGGGCCGGGAGAGGTCCCCATCCGGAAAGCACCCGCCCTTATTACCCCGTTCGCCTCCGGGGTGTCAAGAAGACCCTCTCCGGCTCCCCGCCCTTGCGAGATCTTCGAATCCCATTACAATGGGGAGAAAGGATGGCGTCGGCCCTCCGGCTCGTCGACCCTTCCCATCCCCATGCCGAGGAGACTCCCATGACCCCGCAAACATTTGTCGATCCCGACCCGGTCAATCGCCTCATCAAGCACTGCCACGGCAGCAAGGACAACGCCGAGAACCTTTTCCGCGAGATCATTCTGCACAAGAAAAAAACAGTGCGCCTTCCCGAGGGAGAACTGACCCTGAGCGGCGAGCAGCACGAGGAATTTGTCGAGCGCTACAGCTCCGAAGTCGAACCCTCCCTCTGGGAGTCGAAGAGACGCAAACAGTAATTGGTTCCCCCTCCACCTTCTGCCAGGAGCCCGGACCTCCCTTTTCAGGTCCGGGCATTTTGTTGCCCTTCCAACACCCCTTGTTCCTTCCTTCCCCATGCAGTAAGATGTCGCTTCAACCCACTCAGACCGGAACCCACACGACATGGCCACCCCATTTTCCCCCCCACCCCTGCTCCCCCGGATGCGGCAGGGGCTGCGGGATCTTGCCGCAAGGCTTCTCGAGGCGGCGCGCCTGCTGCCGGAGCTTTTTCGCAAACCGGCCGTTCTCCTGCGATGGCTTCTGGGAGCCCGAGCCGCACAGATCTCTTTGGCGGTCGCCCTGATCCTTGCTCCAAAGCTGCTTCCGTCTGCCCTCGACGCCCTGCTCGAAGCGATTTTCCCCCCCGTCAAGCAGGACCGCCTTTTCGGCCTGGTCCGCACCACCAGCACCCATCCGGCGGTGGAAAAGGGGGGGTACTTCGGGCGGATGGTGATCTGGACAGGCTCGGGAGGAGCGGTTCTCGTCCTGCTCCTTCTTCAGGTTCCGGCCGCCCTCCGGCGGACCGAGGAGGAGGCCGCCCGGATAGAGGCGGAAGGCGACTCCCTGGCCGGTTCGGAGCCCTCCCGCAGTCTCCTGCTCTACCGCTCGGCCCTTCGTCTCTCCACCGATCCGGTCCGGGAGGAATCGCTGGCCCTGAAACTGGCCGGACTCGACGGTCGCTCCGCAGGGGCCTCCGTGGCGGGTCCTTCACCTGCCTTCGGGCGCTCCGACGCCACCCTCTGCGCCCCCTCCGGCGCCTCCCTGGGCATCGGGCCCGGGGGCCGCTACCGCATCGAGGGGGAGCTGGGGCGCGGCGCCATGGGGATCGTCTACCGGGCCCGGGATGCCGTCCTGGAGCGCTCGGTGGCTCTCAAGGAGCTCCCCGTCTACCTCGCCCAGGACGCGGAAAGGGTCTCCCGCTTCCGCCAAGAAGCCCGGGTTCTCGCCCGACTTTCCCACCCCAACATCGTCCACCTCTACGACCTCATCGAAGAGGAGGGACGGATTCTGCTCGCCATGGAACTGGTGGAGGGGGGGGACCTCGAAACCCTCCTCGAGGAGCGGGGCGCCCTCCCCGTGCCCCTGGCCGCCCGCCTGGGGGTCCAGATCGCAGAGGCCCTCGCCTACACCCACGAGCGGGGGATTGTCCACCGGGACCTCAAGTCGGCCAACGTCCTGCTGACTGCCCAGGGGGTTCCCAAGATCACCGACTTCGGCCTGGCCAAACTGGCCCAGTCGAGTCAGGCCACCCAGGAAGGGGCCATCCTCGGCTCTCCCCTCTACATGAGCCCGGAACAGGCCGCGGGCCGACCCGCCGATCACCGCTCCGACCTCTATTCCCTGGGCATCCTGCTCTACCGGATGGTCACGGGCAACCCGCCTTTCCGGGGGGAAACCGCCAGCGTCCTCGCCCAGCACCTGACACAGCCCCCTGAGGCACCGCGGGCTGCAGTCCCCGGGCTTCCAGAGGAACTCGAACGGCTGATTCTCTCCCTTCTGGAGAAGGATCCGGAGCGCCGGGAGCAGGACCCCGCGGCGATCAGCTCCACCCTGCACCGCCTGGCCCAGGCCTGAGCGAGGCGACAACCCAAACCCAAGGAGGCACGCATGGCCAAGCTCCTTTTGACCTTCAAGGGGAAGGTTCTCCAGGAGATCCTTCTGCCCGAGGGGACCACCAAGATAGGCCGGGACCCCGGCAATCCCATCCACCTCGACAATCCAGCGGTCAGCCGTGTGCATGCCGAGATCTACAAGCAGGGTTACCCCTGGTACATCGAGGACCTGAAGAGTACCAACGGCACCTTCCTCAACGGCAAACAGCTGGCCTGGAAGAGCGCACTCAACCACAACGACCAGATCACCGTCGGCAAACACACCCTGGTCTTCATCGAGGAGGCCAAGGACCGGGGACAGAAGGAGCGCGCCAACTACCTCGACGCCGACGCCACCATCTGCGTGAAGAAATAGCTCAACCCCCTCTGCTTCGACAATTCGCGGAACAAATGGAAAAACCCGACCGTTTTTGGCCGGGTTTTTCCGTTTTTGACCTTGGCGTGACCCCTGCCAAAGAATCGTCCTTTCCCTCAGAGGCACCCTCCTTCGAGCCCTTCCTGCCGCACGAATTCCTGGATGCTTTCCCCGTCCCGGGGGGAAAGGTCCACGAAAACGATTCCGATACCGACCGGCAGCTCGGGCTTGACCTTGCTGCGGGGGGGGTTGACCCAGGCCACCTTCCCCTTGCAGGTCAACGACTCGGGGAGGCCCGGGATGAAAAATTCGAGGGTGACCGGCGTTTCCACGGGCAGCAGGCGGGTGGTCTCCAGAAACACCCCTCCGGCTCCGAGATTGACCGAGTAGTCATGAAGGGTCTTGCGGTTCTCCACCCCGTAGTGAACAAGCATCCGTGTCCTCACCCGCTGGGCCACGCGCTCGGCCACCTCCAGAAACTGCCGGGTGGTGTTGAGCAACAGCCGCCGGTTGAGGGGGCGGGAAAGCAGCGCATCGCACCCGGCTTCGCTGCAGCGCCGGCGGTCCTCCTCGGTTTCGCTCCCGGTGACCATGATGACGGGGATGGAGGAGAGGTCCGGATCGGCTTTGATCCGACGGCAGACTTCGGCCCCGTCGATCTCCGGCATATGGAGGTCGACGATGACAAGATTGGGTCGCAAGGGCTTCAGGACCTGAAGGGCCTCCGTTCCGCTTCCGGCCACGGTGATCTGGAAGTTCTCCCGGCTGAAAAAGGAGCGGGTCATCTCCAGAAAGAGCTTCACATCATCGACCAGCAGCACCTTTTTCCGACTCTCCATGGCCTCCTCCGAAAGGTCCTTCGAGCATCCCCCGACCCAAAAAGGGAAAAGCAACATCCGGGCCAGAATTGCTGCCGCGACCGACCTTTCAAAGGGAGAGGGGATGGCAGAGGTCCTCCTTTTCGTTGGCCCGGGCCCCGCAGTTGCCGCAGACGAAGGTCGGGTGGGAGGTTCGCTGGCGAACCTCTTCGGACAGGCCTTTCTCCATCAGCAGGCAGAGATGTTCCCGGTGTCCCTCGGGTCGCGAACAGGGGTTGTAGTTCTGCTTGGCCATGACGGACCTCCTGAATTGAAAGGACTATAGACTTCGTTTCCCTCCAGTTGCCGGGGATACCGACCTATTATACCCCCCGCCGGCCATGGGCAAGAGCCCCAAGGGGCGCCGAAGTCTCCCTTGAGGGTGGGCAGGGGAGGAAAATTGGCTATAATGGCCTGAGCCAGCTTCCTCTGCGCCCCTCGAAAAAAAGGAGCCGCGATGCCCCGCTTCTCTTCGGCCGTCCTCACGGCCTCTGCCTTTCTTTTTCTTTTGGTCCTCGGCCGACCGGCCTCCCTCGGGGCTGCCGGGGTTTCCGCAGGAGACGCCTTCCCCGACATTCAGCTCCCCCCCCCCGAAGCCGCCGCAGACCTCGCCTACCTCGGCATCCCCCCTGGGGCGCCCTTTACCCTCCGCCAGATCGAGGGGGAGGTGATTCTGGTTGAGTACCTCAACGTCTACTGCCCCCACTGCCAGCGCCAGACCCGCCCCTACAACGAAGTCTTCCGCAGAGTGGCGGAAAACCCCGGCACCCGGGGTCGGGTCAAGTTCCTCGCCATCGCCGTCGGCAACGGCAAGAAGGAAGCCGACGACTTTCGGAATCTCTACGAGGTCCCCTTCCCGGTTCTTCCCGATCCGCGGTTTCAAGCCCACAGAGCCATCGGCGGCGGACGGACCCCCTTCACCCTTTACGTCAGGCAGGACCCCGGAGGAGGCCCCGGCGTCATCGCCGGAACCCATGCGGGCACCCAGTTCGACACCGAGGGGATTTTCTCCGAGCTGCAGGGGTGGCTGACGACCGATTTGGCCCTCCTGCGCTCGGGCTCCCCACGGGAGCCCCGCCAGGTGGAGGTGGCTCCGCTTCTGGGACCCGTCGAACTCGAGGGACGGCTTCGCAGGGCCTTCGCGGCCCAGGGACGGGACCTTCTCTTGTTCGAGCAAATCTCCCTCCCCAGCGGGCGCCAGGTGTTCATGGCCGAACTGGATTCGGACAAGGGGAGACGCCGCCTCTTCGCGGAGGTCACCAGTCGCCCTTCGGTCTGCGACGCCTGCCACGACGTCCACTTTTTCTATCTCTTCGACAGGGAAGGAACCGTGGTCGCTCTCGAACCTCTGCAGCTGACCAAGCGGGACAACAAGCCCCTCGACCGGGCGGATCTCAACCTGCTGAGGACACGGGTGCTCGGGCGAAGCCTTGTCCGTGCCGAGCCCTTCCACCCCGAGGTTGACGCGGTGACCTCGGCGACCATCACCTCCGCCATCATCTTCGACAGCCTCAACCAGGGGGAATCGCTGCTGCGGGAACTGCGCGAGAAGGGGCTGCTCTGACGGGAACCGCCTGAGGGGTCACACCAGGAGAGACCGATTGAAACAGGGGAGGGGCCTGCCGACTGGCAGGCCCCTCCATTTTCCGACTGCGGATTTTCATCGGCGGCAGGCTCTTCAGCCCTCCGGTCCCAGCAGAACCGCCATCCAGCGGCTCTCCTCACGGCTTTCCAGGGCAATCTTGGCCGTCATGGTGAGGGGAACGGAGAGGAGCATCCCCACGGGCCCCAACACCCATCCCCAGAAGACCAGGGAGAGAAAGACCACCAGGGTCGAGAGGCCGAGGCTGCGCCCCAAAAACCGTGGTTCGATGACATTGCCGGCCACCAGGTTGACGACCAGGTAACCGGCCGCGACCAGCAGGGCCCGGGTCAGACCGAACTGGATGTAACCCAGGAGCACGGCCGGAACCGCCGCGATGATCGATCCGATGTTGGGAACGTAGTTGAGCAGAAAGGCGAGCAGCCCCCAGAGCAGGGGGAAATCGACCCCCATGACCCAGAGCCAGAGGGCCACCGCCCCCCCGGTACCGAGACTGACCAGGGTCTTGATGACCAGGTAGCGCTGAAGCCCCTCGGAAAAGCGGTTGAAATGCGCCATGGACGATTCGATGCTTCCGAAGGCGGCCTGGAGTTTGGCGGGGAAACTGGCGGCCTCGAGCAGGATAAAAATGACCGTGAGCATGATCAGGAAGGAGTTGGTCAGCGCCCCGCCCAGCCCGCTCAGCATCGCAGCGGCAAGGCGCATGGCCGCTCCGGGGTCGACGACCTCAAGCAGTGTCCTGTCCGAGATCTGGATGCCGAGGCCCTCCAGCCAGACGAAGAGGGCCCCGGCATCATCCTGGAGACGCAGCTGGTAGGTGGGCAGAGCCCTGGAGAAATCGTCCAGGGAACTCCCCACCAGGGCCGCCAGAAGGACTTCAAGGGCGATGATGCCGGCCACCACCAGAAAGACCGCCAGGGCCGATGGAACCCCACGGCCCTTGAGCCAGGAGACCGGAGGAACGCAGACGACGGCGAAAAAAGCCGCCAGCAGAAAGGGAACGAGGAGGGTCTCGGCGGCCCTCATCCCTGCAATCAGAATGACCAGCGCAGCGGCCGCGACCAGAAACCGCACCCCCCCGAACCGGGAACCCTGCTCTTGAACCATGCGACTCTCCCCCTGTCGGCCTTCCTGGAAGGGCTCCCTCCCCTACTCGATGAAGAGCAGGTTCCCCCGGGCCTCGAGAATCTCGAAATCGCTCTCGATCTGGCTCTCGATGGGGGCCTTGTCGTTGTCGCTCACTTCGCTGCTGTCGCTGGAGACGATGAAAGCACGGCTCCCCTGGGGATGGAAGCTGACCAGCTGGTAGCTCTGGTCGCCGTCGGGAACCACGAAGACTTTGACTTGAGCCTGGCCGAGATCGGGACAACCGGTGCCGACCTCTGAGGCGGTCAGGGGGTAGCGACCATTGTCCACGAAAAAAGACTCCAGGCAGGTTTTTCCCGACTGGATCTCGGCCTTGGCGGCGCTGTCGAAGGCCTTCATCCGATAGGCGCTGTACTGGGGGATGGCGATGGCGGCGAGGATGCCCAGGATCGCCGTCATTCCGAAGAGCCCGACGAAGGCGATCACCACCGCCACGGCGCTGGGGTTGGCCGGGTAGCGCTCCTGCAGCTGCTGCTCACCGGTAAAGGCGTAGATGAGAAACTCGACGAAGGCGACCAGGCTGGGGATCAGGGTCCAGAAAAAGAGGAGATAGAGGACCCCCTGGCCGTACTTGCGCAGGTAAAACTTGTGACCGCCGATCCCTCCCAGGAAAAAGGTGATCAGCACCAGGGCGATCTTGTTCACCCCTCCCTGCTGTCTCACCCCGCACCGGGGGCAGATCTCGGCCTGGCGCAGGATGGACGCCCCGCAGGAGGAGCAGAATTTCTTGTCCGGGCCCCCTCCCGCCTCTTCCACCTCGAAAACGTTCTGCTGATCCTGTTCGGTCATGGTTCCCTCCTCTGTCAGATGATGGGGATTGCACTTGGGTCTTAAGGACACCTCGAGCCGGTGGATGGGCCTCGGGTGTTTCGGTCGTTGTCCACTTCCAGGGGCCGGTTGCTTCAACCAGGCCCAGGCCCGGGTGGCTGCACGACAACATGCCACAGGATGCCCCCGGAGTTCAACCCCCGCAATCCCCCATCTCAATGCAGGGTGCGGGTGCGTCGGGCCAGGGACGCCACCGCTTCTCGAATGCGGTGGATAGGGGCGGGCTTCATCATGCGGGAGAGGTGATGGCGGCTGAAAAAGTCTTCGTTTTCCTTTTTTGTCGCCGCGGTGAAGAAAAGAAAACGCTCCCCGATATCGGGCTCGACCTTGCAGGCCTCGAGATAGAAGTCGATGCCGTTCATCACCGGCATCTCCATGTCGGAGACGATCACGTCGAAATACCCGCGACGCACCTTCTCCAGCCCTTCCCGGCCGTTGGCGGCCATCTCCACGGCTCCCTCGGCGCGCAGCACCTGCCCCAGAAGCCGGGCCACCGAGGCCTCATCCTCCACCACCAGGATGCGCTTGCTCCAGACCGGGGGGAGGCTCTTTATCGACTCGGCGAACCTCGCCCCTTCGGGGAGGGTCCTCAGAAAACGTCCGATCTCCTCCCGATGGCTCTCGATCTCTGCCGCCGCACGCTGGTATTCCCGGCCCAGCCCCGCCAGGGTATCGAGCACGTAGAGAAAGATGTCGTTCCATTCGGAGAACTCGGTCTGGACAATGACCTCCAGCATCTCCTCCCGGGTGATTTCCCCTTTCGCCACCTTTTTCCGGGCCAAGGCGAGGCGCTCGCTGATCCGCTCCCGGGTCAGGGCATCGATGCGAACGGCCCCCCGCTCCAGGTGTTCCCCGTCCATTCCGCTGGCCGCGGCGGACAGAATCCGGAAGTGCCAGCTCTCCTCCTCGGAGAGGGTTTTCAGGAATTCAGCGAAGGGGGGATCGGAGGCGAAGAGCCTTGCCGCGTCCCGATAGAGCTCCTCGGCGGTTTTCTCCACCCCCGTCAGCCACGCGACGACTTTTTTCATCGCTTCTCCCCTCCAGTGCCGCCCCACAGCGGGCAGGCAAAATATTCCCGGACTGCCCGGAAACCATGGCCCTACAGGCTTCTATTCGATTCTGGAATAGGGCCCCCCGGCCGAAGAGAACACCCTGAGGCCGGGAGCTCTCCCCGAGCCTCCTATTCGGCCTCCCAGTGTTCGTGCTCGTAGGGCCAGGCGTCCCGGTTCCATCCCACCAGTTCCCGCATCCTCTCCCCGAAATCCGCAATGGTCCGCTCCGTCTCCGGGTCGGTGACCTTGTCGCGCCAGTTCCGGACGAGGCTCTCCCCCAGCTCCCGCGCCAGGTCCCTGAGGCCAGGGGTGAACTCCCCCTGTGGCAGGGCACCCATGGTGGCATGAACCCCTCCCACGGGACGGATCCCGGTCACCATCAAAAAACGGTTCATGTAGTCGATGACGGGATCGTCGCCTCCCCCTCCGGACGTCACCACCGAGGCGCCATATTTGCCGCTGAAGGCCAGGCGGTGAATCACCCCGCAACAGCG